>JANYAN010000072.1 GCA_025361305.1 Burkholderiales bacterium | reverse complement strand
AGCCGCGCGCTGTCCTGCGTGCGTGAAGCCTGGTTGTAGACGGTGTCGCTCTCCAGCCGCTGCCGCGTGCTTTCCAGGCCGGCGGTCACCTTGCGACCTGGCGCCAGCTGCCAGTCCAGGCCGACCTGTGCGCCAGAGCTGGACGAGTTGACGAAATACGGGTAGGCCGTGACGCTGGCATCCAGTTTGTCGCTGCTGCGCATCAACGCAGCGTTCAGGTTGACTTGCTCGCCCAGCTTGAAACGGCCCTCCAGTACCGCGCCGGTTTCGGCAAAGCGCGATTCGTCGGCCTGGTTGGCTGGGCCAAACTCGCTGTCATAGCGCGTGGTCCCCCGCGCATCGCGCAGGCGCAGCCCCACCGTGTTGCCGCCGGCCAATTCCTGGTAGACCGACGCCGCCACCGAACGCCGCGTGTAGCCGTCGCGATCGGGATTGGTGCCAGGACGTTCGCCCTGGTCGATGGCATTGAAGCCCTTGTCGCTCAGCGACTCAACCTGCGCGTGCAAGCGGGTGCCCAAATCGGTCCGCATGTCGCCGCTGGCCGTGGCCTGGGCCAGCCCACGCGAGCCGGCCCGCGCGGTGAAGCTGGCTTGCTGCGTACTGCCGGCCTGGCGCGTAAAGATCTGGATCACGCCGCCCAGGGCCGAACTGCCATACAGGCTTGCGACGTTACCGCGCACGATCTCGATTCGCTCGACTTCTGCCAGCGGGATATGTTCCAGCGCGGGTGTTCCGAAGTTCAGGTTGTTGATCGGCACGCCATCAATCAGCACCAGCGTGTGGCGTGACTCGGCGCCACGGATGAAGGTGCTGGACACCGTGCCCTGCCCCCCCGCCTGGGCGATCTCAAGGCCGGTGACGCGCCGCAGCAGCGTCGGCAGATCGGGAGTCTGGGCCCGCTCGATGTCTTCGCGGGTAATCAGCGTGGTGGCTGACAGGGCATCCTGCAGGCGCTCCTGGGTGCGTGCTGAGGTAACCACTACCTGATCGAGTGACGTCTGGGCAATTGACGGGAATGCGGCGACGGCCAGGGCAAGTTTGGCAGCGCTTGTGGACAAGTTTTTCATGGAACGGGGACCGATTGAATGCCCGCACTGGCTTCCCCGCCGGTGCATTGGGCGTCCGGCAGCGACTTTTCTTCGAAAAGAACAGGCGCAGCCACCTCGTTGGCCGGTATCCGGGCTGGCGGGTCGTCTTCCATCACCTTCCCAGGCGCGCTGTTCAGGCGCGCCCAGTGGCTTTGTCGATGGAAGCGGAAGGCGCTTGCGCGCATTCGTCCGCTTACCGTTGCGGGGGCAGCGCAGGTTGGGGCAGCCGTTACCGGCATTCCCCCCTGCTTCCCGTTGAACTGCGGCATGCGAACCACACCGCGAGCACCAACATGTTGATTTTAAATCCGAATCTGTCGCAAAACCCTACAATTCCCGCTGTATGCCCAGTGCCTCCCAAATCGACCAGATTGCGGAACGTGTCGAACGCCTGCTCGTGCGCTACGAAGAACTGCAGCGCACGAATACCCTGCTGGCCGAACAGGTCGAAGTGCTCACCCATGAGCGCGATTCGCTCAAGTCGCGCCTGTCTGCTGCGCGCGCCCGGGTCGAGGCACTGCTCGAACGGCTGCCGGACATCAAGAGCCCGGCGTGAGCGCACGATGAGCGTGCCGATGAAACAGCTCGAAGTTCAGATCATGGGCCAGAGCTACCTGCTGGCTTGCCCCGAGGGCGGCGACGCGCGGATGCTCGAAGCGGTCGAAAAAGTCGACACCGCCATGTGCCGGATCCGCGACGCCGGAAAGGTCAAGGCGCGCGACCGCATCGCGGTGCTCGCCGCGCTCAACCTGGCCTTCGATGTAGGTGACCGCGCGCTGGCGGCCATCGCGCCGGCAAGCATTGCGGGCGGCCAGCAGGCCATGCCTGACCCGCGGCTGGCCGGGCTGATGCAGCGGCTGGACTCTGCTTTGGGTGACGACGGCCGTCTGATCTGACGGCGCGTGTTTATCGCTGCGCATTGCGCAGTTGTCAAGTTTCTTTTTTACGTGCCCGGCAAGAGATATTCACGCTCGGGCTGTTGCCGCACGCCTACAATGACCCGTGTCTGCGGTGCATGCCGGGCTTTATATTTCCTTGAACCAATGCTCATAGAGCCAGGGCTTGGAACATCGCTTGGTGAGCGTGATCGTCTCGCGTCAGACGAACCCAACGCCAGGCTGACCTCGCCCACCTGAACCCCGGTTCAGGATGCCGGTCCGGTGGCACCTGCAGACGCCTATTTCATGAGCGAATCCGAAGCCAGATTCCAGGTGCTGAGACAGTCGGCAGACACCGCTGCCGTGGCCGCGCTCGAGGCGCTGGTGGCGCAGGCACCTGACAGCGCGCTCAATCGCATCAACGTGATCGACTTCGCCCACCAGCACGATCTGCCGCTGGACAGCGCACTGGGCGCCTTTCTGCACGCTACGCGGCTTGGGCTGTTCGAGATGTCGTGGAACATCCTTTGTCCGGGCTGCGGCGGCGTGCTCAATTCCAATGCTACGCTCAAGACTGTGCACCAGAGTGACTACGCCTGCGCCCTGTGCGCTGCGGGCTACGAGCCCACGCTGGACGAAATGGTGGAGGTGGCTTTCACCGTCAGCCCCCGCGTGCGAAAGATTGCCGCGCACTCGCCGGACACGCTGTCGATGTGGGACTACATGCGCCAGATATTCTGGAGTTCAGGCATCGACTTTTCGGATGGAAAGACGATCCAGGACACGATGCACGACGTGGTGATCGACTGGGTCGAACTGGCACCCGGTGAGAAGGCAACCATGTCGCTTCAGTTGCCGGCTGAGTTCGTCATCGTGTTCGAGCCGGTCACGCACTCGGCCCAGTTCCTGGATGTGCAGGGCGAACCCACCCGCGAACGGCAGGAACTGGCCGTGGTCTTCAACAGGGTCCGGGCGCCCACGGGTACCCAGACCATGCGGCCGGGGCCGCTGCGCCTCACGCTGGAGAACCGCTCTGACACCCGGGTGCTGCCAGCCCTGTTCCGAGCCAACCACTCGCTGCACGGCATGCTGGGCCGGCGCAAGCGGTTCCTGACGGCCAAACGCTTGCTGACCAACCAGACCTTCCGCGACCTGTTCCGTGCAGACACGCTGGACATCGACCAGCGCCTGAAGATCACCAGCCTGACTTTCGTTTTCACCGATCTGAAGGCCTCGACCGAGCTGTACGAACGGGTCGGCGACCTGGCTGCCTACGATCTGGTCAAGGCGCACTTCGGCGTGCTCAACGAAGTGGTGGCCGCGGAGTCGGGCGCCGTTGTCAAGACCATCGGCGATGCGGTCATGGCCTCATTTCCCTCGCCCGAGCGTGGCATCGCGGCCGTGCTGCGCATGCGCGAGGCCATGAAGACGCTCAACGCCAGTCACGACCGCGAAGACCTGCTGCTCAAGATCGGCATCCACGAAGGCCCCTGCCTGGCCGTGACCCTGAACGACCGGCTGGATTACTTCGGCCAGACGGTCAATATCGCCTCGCGGGTTCAGGGCCTGGCCCTGTCCCAATCGATCTTCGCGACCGAGCCCATTGTGGGCCACCCCGAAGTTGCGCAGATGTTGGCCGCGGCTGGCCTGATCCCGGTGCCGCGGCGCTGTTCGCTGCGCGGCATTTCCGAGGATTTCACGGTTTACGAGATTCCCTGACGTGATTTCTCAGGCACCGACCAGGTCATCCAGCAGGCGATAGTCGGGCAGCGTGGTGTCGATGGCCTTGCCCGCGCGAATCACGGTGCGGTCGAACTGCGAGCGCGAAAGCATTTCCGAGTAGCTGCGCGCCTTCAGCACGATCAGGTCGGCGGCGCGGCCTGCCCCGATCATGCCGCGGTCTTGCAGGCCCATGATCTGCGCCGGCATCGACGCGGCTGCAGCTATCCAGTCGCCGAACGGGTGGTCCAGTTGCAGGATGCGCACGGCCTGGGCATAGGTTTCGAGCATGTCGTGGTCACCGTAGGCGTAGAACGGGTCGCGCACGTTGTCGCCGGCCACCGCCACTCGCAATCCGCGCGCTTTCATCTCGTGCAGCACGGTCACGCCACGCCAGCGGGGCGTGACGCCGGCTGCGCGCCCTTGCAGGTACATGTTGCACATCGGCAGGCTGACCACGTCGATGCCTGCGTCGGCGCAGGCGTCCAGCGTCTGCGCGATGAACTCGGGGGTCTGCAGCGCCAGGGCGGTGCAGTGGCCCACCAGGATGCGGCCCTTGAACCGGCGCCTGGACGCCATCTGGGCGATGCGGATCAGGGTACGCGCCTCGGGGTTGCTCGACTCGTCCACATGCAGGTCGACGTTGCTGCCGCGTTCGGCCGCCAGACTGAGCAACCGGCCGACAGCCTCATCCAGTTCGGGCGGATTCTGGTCGCCGGGCCGGGTCAACAGGCGCGTGACGCAACCCAGCTGACCGCCGGCATCAGCGACCCGATCGGCCAACTCGCGCCCCTCGTCTCGCAGGAAGACATCCAGCGGCGCGATCGACGAGACCTGCAGCTCGACGCGCCCGGCCCAGCGTTCGCGCATGGCCTTGAATACGGGATAGGAAATGCCCGCCTGCGGAGCCAGGGAATCGAGGTGCGTGCGAATGGCCACGACGCCCTTGGCATAGGCGGTGGACAGGGCAAATTCCATGCGCCGCTGCACGTCCTGCGCATTCCAGTTCGCACTGCGGTCTTGCGCCGTGGCGACAGCCGCAGCCGCGCCATCGCCCGCTGGGTTGGACGCCCGCGGCCAGATGTGTCCCTTGTCCAGGTGGGTGTGACAGTCAATCAGGCCGGGCAGCACCATCGAGCGGCCCAGATCCGGCCCGGCATCGGTGGGTATGGTGCCGGCTGGCTCGATCGCTGCGATCCGGCCCTGGTCGATCAGCAGGTCCAGTTCAGCCAGTTCGCCAGCGCCCGGCGGCGCACCTGCCACCAGGCACCGCGGCGCCCGCACATTGCGCAACGCATATCGGCCCGCGGTCGGCGGCGAGAAAAACGATACGTTCATGAGCGGATTTTCACACGCCGCTGCGGCCCTGCGTGGCGAAGCGCGGCGGCCTGCGACAATCCAGCCTGCTCAAACATGTGGCTGGAACCCCAACTGATTCTCGAACTCGCCTTGCTGGGCTCCTGTACGGGCTTCCTGGCGGGCCTGCTGGGCATCGGCGGCGGAATGCTGATGGTTCCGTTCATGACTTTGATCCTGGGTGCCAAGGGGTTTCCGGCGCAATACACGGTCAAGATGGCCGTGGCCACGTCGCTGGCGACCATTTGCTTTACCTCCCTGTCCTCGGTTCGCGCCCACCACCGGCGCCATGCCGTCCTGTGGCCGGTGGCGCTGCGCCTGACACCCGGCATCCTGGTCGGCTCGGCACTGGGGGCCCAGATCGCCGTGGCGCTGCCCGGCCGTTTGCTCAGCCTGCTGTTCGCCGCGTTCGTCGCGTTTTCGGCCACCCAGATGTTCCTGGACCGCAAACCGAAGCCGCATCGCACGCTGCCCGGCACAGCTGGAATGGTGGGCATGGGCGGCGTGGTCGGCCTGCTTTCGGCACTGGTGGGCGCGGGTGGCGCCTTCGTGTCGGTGCCTTTCATGCTCTGGTGCAATGTCCGCATCCACAATGCCGTGGCCACGTCCGCGGCGCTGGGCTTTCCGATCGCGCTGGCCGGCACGCTGGGCTACGCCTGGGCCGGTCGGCAGATGCCCGAAATGCCGTCTGGCTCGCTGGGCTATGTCTACCTGCCCGGCCTGCTGGTGATTTCAGCCGCCAGCATGTGCACGGCACCGCTGGGCGCCCGTACCGCCCACCGCACGGACATCCGGCCGCTCAAGCGCGTCTTTGCCGTCGTGCTGTACGCGCTGGCTGCCTATTTTCTGTTTCGATGAGGGAACCCATGAAAATCGCATTTATCGGACACCACGAATTCGGCAAGGCAGCGCTGGAAGCGTTCCTCGCCCGCGGCGACCAGGTGGCAGGCGTCTTTTGCGCACCGCAGGAGCCCGGCGCCAAACCCGACGCCGTGCGCGTCGCAGCCCAGGAGCGGGACCTCAAGGTGTTCCAGTTCCCCAGCCTGCGCAGCGAGGCGGCAGAGCAGGCCATGCGCAGCCTGGACGCCGACCTGGGCGTGATGGCGTACGTATTGCAGTTCGCGCCGCAGAACTTTGTCAATGTTCCGCGCCACGGCACCATCCAGTACCACCCTTCCCTGCTGCCCCAGCATCGAGGCCCCTCATCGATCGGCTGGCCGATCGCCCTGGGTCGGACCCACACCGGCCTGACCATTTTCCGGCCAACCGATGGCCTGGACGAGGGCCCGGTGATCTTGCAGAAGACCGTGGAGATTGGGCCCGACGAGACGCTGGGCGAGCTCTATTTCAACAAGCTGTTCCCGCAGGGCGTGGCCGCGCTGCTGGAAGCCTCGTCGATGGTGGTTTCCGGCATCCACGTCGAGCTGCCGCAGGATGAAACCCACGCAAGCTACGAGGGCTGGTTTCACGAGGAGGAGTCTCGCATCAACTGGCACAACCATGTCGACCAGATCTACAACCTGATCCGCGCGTGCAACCCGGCGCCTGGCGCGTGGACCCTGCTGGAGGGCGAGAAGGTCTGGCTGTACGACAGCCGCAAGCGCCCGCTCGGCAGGCACGCGGACATGCGTGGCCGGCCCGGCCAGATCGCCGCGATTACCGACACCTCGATCCTGGTCAACGCACACGGCGGCCAGATCGAGGTGCAGCGCCTGCGGCCCGATGGCGGAAAGAAGATCAGCGCGGCCGACTACGCGCGCCAGCGCGGCCTGAAGCCGGTTTGACGGCACCTGCCGGGCCGACGGCCTGATCGATCAGCGCGGCGCCATCATCCAGCAGGAAACTGCGAAAGGCCTGCGCCACCGGGGGCAGCCGCTTGCTCTTGCGGTGCACCAGGTACCAGTGGAGCATCAGCGGGAAGCCCTGCACGTCGAGCACTGCCAGACTGCCGGCCTGCAGCTCCCGGCTGATCGTATGGGCCGACAGAAAGCTCACGCCCATGCCGGCCATCACGGCCTGCTTGATCGTCTCCGTGCTCTTGATCTCCATCGCAATGTTCAGGCCGGCCAGGTGCGCGCCAAAGCCCTGTTCCATCGAGTTCCAGGTGTCCGAGCCCTTTTCGCGCACGATGAAGGGCTCTCGCGCCAGCCGGGCGACCGGAATGCGCCGACGCGCGGCCAGCGGGTGGTCGGGCGCAGCGACGATGACGTAGGGGTGCGGCGCAAAGGGTTCATTCACCGTGTCCATGTCTGGCGGCGGCCGCACCATGATGGCCAGATCGGTCAGGTTGGCGGCCAGCTGCCCCAGCAACTCCTCGCGGTTGCAGACGCCGAAGTTCAGCGTCACCCCGGAATGTCGCCGCGCGAACTCGACCAGCAGACGCGGAAAGAAATAGTCGCCGGCGCTGATCACAGCCACGTTCAGCCTGCCGCCCGAGACCCCCTTGAACTGGGCCATTGCCTCTTCGACTTCCTTGAACTGCTGGATGATGATCCGGCTGGAGTGAAGCATTTCCACACCCGCTGGTGTGAGGTGGATCTTCTTGCCGAGTTGCTCAAACAGCGACAGGCCGGCATGCTCCGTCAGCTTCTTGACCTGCGTGGACACCGCTGGTTGCGTCAGGTGCAACTCTTCTGCGGCCCGCGAAAAGCTGAGATTGCGGGCCACAGCCTCAAATACCTTCATGGGGTGGGCGGCGATCACAGC
>JANYAN010000037.1 GCA_025361305.1 Burkholderiales bacterium | reverse complement strand
GCGCTCCGCCCCATGTGGTGCTGGCGCCCGACGCCGCCACCCAGACCTCAAGACCGTTGGCTGCCAGCGCGCCGGGCGCCTCAAATATCACAGGAGCGCTGACGGACCCCGGTGCGGCGTTGTAGTCGTGCTGAAATCCAGCGCCAGCCTGGGTGGCGTAAATAGACGCATTGGCCACGCCAATCGGAAAGTCCTCGGCAGTGAAGTTGAGCCCGCCATCCTCGTTCTCGGTGACCTCGGTAATGCGCACCGGCAGTTTGTTCAACGCCAGGCCCGCGTCGGTGAGGGTCACCAGATCCATCGGCTCAAGAAGTGCCTTGGTCCAGGGGGTCTGAAACTCGTAGGTGTTGGGGATGAACAGTGCGCGCTGCAACAAAAGCTGGGCCACGGTGCGCGCCACGCCCGCATCGCATATCCAGTGCGCCGGCAGGATGGCGGCCGAACGCAGTCCGTAGGCGTCGATGTTGGCGCTGTCCTTTGCCTCGGCGATCTCGATGTTGTAGAGATTGGCTCGATTCAGAAACTCAAGCCGGATGTGGTTGTATCGGTCGGCCGGCGGCTTGCGGATGACTTTGATCGGGTCGGCGCCCTGCGACGGAGTGAAGTCGTCGTCCGTCAGGTCATAGATTGGCGTGGTGTTGGGCGTGTAGCTGGCGCCATTGGCGCTCAGTGCCACATCGCCGTAGGGCACCATTTTGAGCTGGCCGCCCGACAGCACTGGACCCGTGTTGGTGAGCTGGCCCATCAACGCTAGGAACTCACCTGCCCGCATCTGCTCGGTGAGCGCGGGCGACATTAGCAGCCCGCTGGCCAAGCAGTAGTTGGCCCAGCTTGTGGCGTTGAACCGGCTAGCCAGGAATGCCGCGCCGTAACGGCCATTGGTGATGGCGTCGGTGGCAGCCAGAGCCGGGTTAGCGTCGGGGATGCTGCTGCTGATGCTGTACGCCTGCGGTCCCTGCACCTCGAATGTGTGGTTGTCAACGCTGGCGCTGGTGCCCAGACTGTAGTCCTGCGCGTATACGCCGGCCAGGCCGCTGTAGCCCAGCGCGTTGTCGCCCGCCGCGCCGCCGACTGGTGCGAATGTGCTCAGGAAACTCCAGGCGGCCTGACCGATGTTCCCGCTCATGAACGACAGGCCCAGCGCCTGCAGCGCCGTCTGGCTGCCGCCCGTGGTGTATTGGTAGGTCACCTGTAGTACGGCGCCACCCATAGCAGCAGCGAACGTGTAGACGCCCCCCACTCGGGTGTAGTCGATGCTCTCAGCCAGGATGTAATCCGGTACGCTGGTAGTGACCTCGGGATTGCTGTTGCTGCTGTTGCCGGGTTGGCGCACTTCCACGGCGGCCGAGAAGGTTGCCAAGTTGGCGGCGGTGAATGTGCCGCCGCCAACTGGCACGGTGTAGCCCTCGAGGACCTTGGAGATCTGTCCGGGTGAGATGCCCCCCGCGTATAGCTGCTTGCCTTTCCATGCGCGGCTGATGCCGGTGATCTGGCCCTCGCACAGGCCCATCATCACGCTGGCGGTGTAGGTGTAGGTGGTGCTCTGGGCCTTGACGCCACCGCCCTTGCCGCTGCTGCTGTCGGTGGTGTGCGGGATTGCCTTGAAACCGCCGTACCACAAAAGGTTGCCGGCGATTCGGTTGACGCCATACAGCAGCGGGATCGTCACGCCGTATGCGCTGGACTGCAAGCTCAGCGCCTCAATCTTGGTCTCGCTGGTGCTGATTGTTTTGCTGCCGCTCATGGCCAGAAGCTCCAGCGCTGCGGGCAACGGCCGTCAAGCGGCTCTTCGGTGTCGCGCGAGAGGATCACGCCGCGGCCGATGTAGCTGTGGATGAAGAGCCCGCCACCAGCGCAGATGGATCCGTGGCTGAAGGTTCGGCCGAATTGCCAAAGCACCACATCGCCCGGCTCGGGTGGGCGCTGGACCTGGGTGGCGAACCGCTGCAGCCAGGCCGAGAACATCTGCTCGCTGCGGTGCAGGTGCCAGTCGGTCGGGTAGAAGCCGGGATCGATCGGCGGAACCAGCGCGCAGGCTTCGAACACGGCGCACAGCAGCTGCGCGCAATCGACACCAGCGCCTTTGATGCGGGCGTGGTGGTGGTACGGGGTACCCCGCCAGGTCATGGCCTCGGCCACCACGGCGGCGCGCTGCTGCTGGTCCAACGCATGATCGCTCACGTCACTGTCTCCGGGGCGGGCACGAACGGGTGGCCGCGAAACCGGATGACGTTGCTGAACTTGGCGATGCAGGTGGCACGCGTCTTGTCACAGCCCGGATACATGGTGAAAGTGTCGCCTATGGCCACTGCGGTTGGCCAGGGCTGAATGGTGGTGATGGCGCCGCTGGAAAAGGCCTTGACGGTACGGCCTACGCCGGCATTGGGGCCGGTCAAGCCAACAGCCCACCCCAGGGCGAAATAGCCGGCGGCCTGCCCTAGGGCTGTGTTGAAGGTGGTGCGGGCTGCGTCGGTGGCCCCTGTGGCGGTGGCCCCTGTGCTGTAGGCCGATTTTGCCAGGCCGCAGGCGCCGTCGAAAAGGGTGTTGCCGCAGCCGGGCTGGTAGACATTGCGCGGGATCATGACGTCGAGCAACTCGGCGTCGCTGTTGACCGTGATGGCGGCGGCATAGCGGCTGGCCTGCGCGTCTGCCACGCGGCCACCAAACAGGGGCAGCGTGCCGACCCAGGCGGCACCTGGGCCGGCTGCAAAAGCACGCTCCAGCGACACGCGGGCTCCGTCGAGGCCGCCGCTAACAATGAATGCCAGCAGCGGCACGCCGTTGACGGAAACGCTGGCATCGGCCATCAGGTTGAGGCTCAGCGTGTCAACCGAAATGCCCACCGAAAGTTTCGTTTTGCCGCGCGTGATGGCCGGGCCTAGCGCAAAGGTGTTGCTGTTGACTGTGACGGCGACGTCTGACCCGCTGTAGCGTAGCACCGTACCCCCCGACAGGGTGATGGTGAACAGGTCGGCCATGTAGACCTGCGTGGTGGTGTTGAGAAACGCGGCCAGCGCGCCGACAGAGGCCTCCCAGGTCGGCGTTCTCACGGCTTCACACTTTCCATGTCAAGGGCTCTGAAAGTCCACAGCTTGTTCATGAACTGGCTGAACTCGGCCTGATCCTGGGTGAAGCACACGCGGCGATAGTAGGTTCCGCTCCAGGTGACTGCCACGCCATTGCCGGGCGCAGTGACGAACGCGACCAAGCCGGTGGCGCTGAGAGTGTAGTCGGTGGTGAGTGTCTTGAGCACCGCATTGACGTAGATTTGCGGTGCGGCGTTGACGTCGAACACCGGCTCGACGTAGCCGCCGAAGGTGCGCACCAGCTGAAACAACCTGTTGCTGCCGTCGCCCGTGCCAAGGGCCTGGGTGATGACGCTGTTGTCGTCTGGATCGGTCCACAGGAATGAGTCGAATCCACCTTGGCGCGCATTGAAGAATCCCGCCAGGGTGGCCATCTCGCTGTAGCCGTTGCTCTGGCGCAGAAACTCGAATGCCATGCGCACCCGATAAATGGGGTAACTGGCATTGGCGCTGCGGTACTGGCGCAGGCTGACGGCAACTTTCTTGGTGGTGCTCCACACTGGCGTGCGGGTGATGTCCCACAGCAGGCCGGGCAGCGCGGGGAAAATGGCCTGGCTCATGGCTTAGGCACCGACGAATACGAAATTGCGATTGAGCTGCTTGAGCACCCTGGGCAGGTCGCGTAACTTGATGCCATCATCAGGCGTGCCGTGGATATGGATGTCTCCACCGGCCGAGCCGCCGTCGGCCATCGCGCGCACTGCATCAGCTTGGTTCTGCGGCAGCACCATTTCCCGCTCGTGCAACTGCGTCATCGGGTTCACGCCGGCCGGAATGTCGTAGCCGCCGCGCGCCGAGGCGATGCTGGACACTGCCCCGGCAACGCCCGCAAAAGCCACGCCTGCGGCGATTGGCGCGAGGATGGGGCCGACATAGGGGATCGAGACGATGGCCTGATACGCGCCCGCCATTGCCGTCCATGCGTAGTTCATGATGTTCTTGATCGCTGCCCAGGCGCCGAGCGCGACAGACTGGATCGCCGCCGCGCCTTCGAGCGCCATCCGCGAGGTCGTTCCGGTGGCCGTGGCCGCCGTCTTCGAGGCTTCGGTGACGGCCCATTGAGCGGCGGTCTTAACGCCCATGTTCACATACTCGGAAAGGATCGATTTCGCCATATTTTTTACGGCGCTCCCGATGGTCGTGGTGCCGCTGATGACGCCCTTCACTGCCGTGTCGAAGGCCGACGTGATCGGCGCGAACGCCGTCGCCCACGTCTTTTCAATTGATGCGGTGATGGCTGCGGTGTCCTTCAGCGATGCAACGTTCGCCTTCTGTTCAGCAACCGCGATCTGCCCTAAAAACTTTTCGCGCTCCTTCGCATCGGTGCCGTAGAGGTCAATTTTTTGCTGCAGCGCATCCTTGTCAGCCGCCGCCTCAGCCGTGTGCAACGCTCTCAGGCGCGTCAGGGCTTCGGTGTCGCTTATGGTGCCAGCCTGTTTGAGCGCGTTGATCTGCTCGGCGCGGAGAGTGACCATTTCCTTGCCGAGCGCGCGCTCAGCGTCGATGCGTGTGACCTGCAACGAGTGCTCGTCTTGCAGGGTCTTCTTCGTGAGGTTGAAGACTTCGGTGTTCACCGCCTGCCGGTCTTTCACCGACAGCGTGTTGAGCTCCTGGATGCCCCGCCAGTAGGCGAGCTGCTCGTCGGTTGAATCCTTGAAAAACTGGCCCTCGGCTTCGAGTT
>JANYAN010000009.1 GCA_025361305.1 Burkholderiales bacterium | reverse complement strand
GGAAAGAGGGCAAGGCCAAGCCGGAGCCGGAAGAGGTTTCGACTGATCAGTAGGCCTGCCGGCACAACAGGAGAGCCGCCTGCGGGCGGCTCTTTTTTTGGTGCGCCCGGCAGGGCGCACTTACCTGGAGGTGAAAGTCCTCTACTCACCCGGCAAGGGGAAGAGTTAGCCCAAGGCAAGGGTTTCGCGGGCGACTGCGAGTCTGAAGGAAGCCTGGTGGCAAAGCGCTGGCCTGACGAACAGGAAGCGGATATGAGGCGCCGTATCGGGGTGAGATGGCCAAATTCATCAAAGCCCGAAACTTGCACGGAACGGTGCGGCGTAGATCCGACAGGCATAAGCGTGAAGGTGGGTGCGCAATACCCGGGGAGATCTGGCTGTAGTGCCCGTAAGGGCTACCGGCACCGAGAGGTGAGGGGATGCTCGGCCAGAAGTCAGCAGAGGGCATAGTAGGCGCGAGCGCTGAAGGCCCGAACAAGCAGGAACGAGAGTAGGAGCGAAGTTACTCGATGACAGCTGATGAAGCAGAAGCCCTCCCAGGAGGGGCCAGCCGCGAGCAAGCCGGACGGAATCCGGGGATGGCGCGCGCGGGTGCCCAGGCTGTCACGGCGGACGGCGCAGGGCCGAAATCGGAGGAAGACTGGCTCATGAGCCAAGTCGTGGAGCGCGGCAATATGCAGCGAGCCTACAGCCAGGTGATGAGAAATCGCGGAGCGCCCGGCATTGACGGGATGCGCTGCGAGGACCTCAAGGGCTGGTTGCAGGGGAACTGGCCGCGAGTGAAGGCAGCGCTACTGGAGGGCACCTACCAGCCCCAAGCGGTGCGTCGGGTGGACATAGCCAAGCCGCAAGGCGGGGTCAGAACACTGGGCGTGCCAACGGTGGTGGACCGGCTCATCCAGCAAGCGCTCAATCAGGCGATGCAGCCTGTGTTCGAGCCGACCTTCTCGCAAGGCAGCTACGGCTTCAGGCCGGGCAGGAGCGCGCAGCAAGCGGTGCTCAAGGCGACAGACTACATTCGCGGCGGCAAGCGCTGGGTGGTAGACATGGACCTGGAGAAATTCTTCGACCGTGTCAACCACGATGTGCTGATGGCGCGGGTGGCGCGGCAGGTGCAAGACCCACGGGTGCTGCGCCTGATCCGGCGGTTTCTGGAGGCCGGGGTGATGCACGGCGGGGTGGAAACGGCAAGGCCACAGGGAACGCCGCAAGGCGGCCCCCTGTCGCCGCTGCTGTCCAACATCCTGCTCACGGATCTGGACCGGGAACTGGAGCGTCGCCAGCTGTCATTCTGCAGGTACGCGGATGACTGTAACGTTTACGTGAGCAGTCAGCGGGCGGGGCAACGGATCATGGCCGGGGTCAGACGCTTCCTTGCGAAGCGGCTCAAACTCACCGTGAACGAGGCCAAGAGTGCCGTGGCCAGACCCTGGGAGCGCAAGTTCCTGGGCTACAGCGTCACGGCGCGCCACGCCAGCAAAATCCGCGTGGCCCGGCAAAGCATTGAGCGGCTGCGCGGGAGAGTGCGCGAACTGTGCCGTCAAGGCCGGGGCAGGTCACTGCGCCGGATCATCGAGACGCTCAATCCGGCTCTGAGAGGCTGGATGAACTACTTCTGCCTGACCCAGAGCCGACGGCCGATCGAAGAGCTTGACACATGGTTGCGCAGGCGACTGCGCTGCATCGTCTGGCGGCAGTGGAAGCGGCCGAAAACGCGGGAATCGAAACTGCGCGCACAGGGGCTTGAGGCCCAGCGCGCGTGGAAATCCAGCGTGAACGGGCGCGGGCCTTGGTGGAATGCCGGGGCCAGGCACATGGTCGCTGCTTTGCCGCCGAAATACTTCACGCAACTCGGGCTGGTCTCGCTGGTGGCAACCCATCAGCATCTCCAGTGTTCTGTTTGAACCGCCGTATGCGGAACCGCACGTACGGTGGTGTGAGAGGGCTGAGGGGGTAACCCCTCACCCTACTCGATTGCCGCCCGGCGTATGGATAAACCCCAATTCAAAAGCCAAACCCGCCGTGCAAAGCTCAAATGCACCGATACTGGGCATATGCTGGCAAGGGCAGCCGCAACCTTGATGGAGTACAAATGATCATCGTCAAGACCGAAGCCGGTCACAGGGTGATGAAGGACCGCTCCGTAGCGCTCACGCCCCGGCAACGCTCGGCGTTCATCCTGGTGGATGGCAAGCGCTCGCTGGAGCAGTTACTGGCGGCAACCGCGATCACCGGGGTGACCCGTGAAGACATTGATCGCCTGGTGGAACTGGGCCTGGTCGTCGATGCAAGTCCAAAGGCGACTGCTGCCAAGCAGGCCGCTGTCGAGCAGGCAGCCGAAGTGGTGCGCCAGCACAAGGAGCGGACGCCGCAGCAGCGGTACGCCGAAGCCTATCCCATAGCATCCAAGCTGACGGCCAGCCTGGGTTTGCGCGGATTCCGGCTCAATCTGGCGGTGGAAGGGGCCGGCAATTACGACGATTTGGTGGCATTGGCGCCCAAGATCCGGGAGGCCGTCGGGCCCGACAAGTTCGCTCCGCTGGAAGACGCCCTGCACGACCGCTGAGGCCTGCCAGAACGGGTGGGCGGGAACTTGCTATAATCGCAGGCTTTCCCTTGCCACACCGCAATCATGCAGCCCCCGGGCTGTGCCGACGCAGCGGGTGGCTTCGACCACAAGGAGTCTCATGCGTCATTACGAAATCATATTGCTGATCCATCCGGATCAGAGCGAACAGGTTCCGGCCATGCTGGAGCGCTACAAGGGCATGATCACCGCCGGCGGCGGCAAAGTGCACCGCGTGGAAGACTGGGGCCGCCGCCAGCTGGCCTATCAGATCAACAAACTTGGCAAGGCCCACTACCTGTGCGTCAACATCGAGGCCGACAACGCTGTGATGGCTGAGCTGGAGCACGCATTCCGCTTCAACGATGCTGTATTGCGCCACCTCACGGTGCAGCGCAAGAAGGCCGATACCGGCCCGTCTTCGATGATGAAGACCGTCGAGCGCGAAGAAGCCCGCAAGGCCCAGCAAGCGGAGTACCAGTCGTAGAGCGGCATCGTCAGGGGTGAACCAGCTCGTCCTGAGCGCCCGTATCAGTGAGGCCAATGGCCTGCGATACACACCGGCCGGATTGCCCGTCCTGGATTTCCGACTCGAACACGAGTCCGAACTGATGGAGGCGGACCAGCAAAGGCAGGTCAAGGTGGCGATCAAGGCTGTGGCGTTTGGTTCGCTGGCCGAAACACTGGCCCGTCAGGCCATCGGCAGCAACTGGATCTTCACCGGGTTCCTGGCGACACCGCGCAATGGCAAGCACGCCGTATTGCATATCCAGTCATTTGAGCAAGTCAGTTAGTTAGAAAAGAGGTCCCACATGGCCACGTTCAAGAAATTCAACAAGGACAAGCGTCCCAAGCGCAACACCCAGTCGCTGCTGTTCAAGCGCAAGCGCTTCTGCCGCTTCACCGTCGCCGGTGTCGAGGAAATCGACTACAAGGATGTCGACACCCTGCGTGACTTCATCTCCGAAAACGGCAAGATCATCCCGGCGCGCCTGACGGGCACCCGTGCGATCTACCAGCGCCAACTCAACACCGCCATCAAGCGCGCGCGCTTCCTGGCGCTGGTGCCCTACAGCGACCAGCACCGCATCTAAGGAGCAACGAACATGCAAGTCATTCTGCTCGACAAGGTTGTCAACCTCGGCGGTCTGGGCGAAATCGTCAAGGTCAAGGACGGTTACGCACGAAACTTCCTGATTCCGCAGGGACGTGCCCGTCGCGCCACGGAGTCCAACAAGGCCGAGTTTGCCGCCAAGCGCGCCGAACTCGAGAAGGCCGCGGCCGCCAAGCTGGTTGAAGCGCAGGGCCAGGGCGAGAAGCTGGCGGGCACGACCGTGAAGGTCACCCAGAAGGCCGGCGTGGACGGCCGCCTGTTCGGCTCGGTTACCAATTTCGACATCGCCGAGGAACTGAACAAGCAAGGCTACAAGGTTGCCAAGGCCCAGGTGCGCATGCCCAACGGCCCAATCAAGACCGTTGGCGACAGCTCGGTCAGCGTCGCATTGCACACCGATGTGGTGGTCGATATCACGGTCACCGTGTACGGCGAAACCGCGTAAGCAAAGGCGCTGACAAGGCCGCAGCGCGGCCTCGCGCATCGATGGAAAACCGCCGGATGGCGGTTTTCTTTTTTGGCCACAGGTTCCGGCGGTTTGCCCACCGGAAAAACATGGCTTATCCACATCTTTTCAAGTGACGTCCGGCGCTGCCGGGCGTAGCATTTATGGCTGACCGAGGAGGCCCATGTCCGCCGTTCTGACTTCCGTCGACGATCATTTTTCAGCTGACCACCAGGTTGCGCAACTGCGCATTCCGCCACATTCCATCGAGGCCGAATCCAGCGTTCTGGGCGGCTTGCTGCTGGACAACGGCGCCTGGGACCGTGTTGGCGACTTGCTGACCGACAGCGATTTCTACCGCTATGAACACCGCCTGATCTATGCGGCCATCGGCGGCCTGGTCAACGCTACCCGGCCGGCCGACGTGATCACGGTCTATGAGCAACTCCAGGGCCTGGGCAAGGCGGACGACGTGGGGGGGCTTGCCTACCTCAATTCACTGGCCCAGTACGTTCCGAGCGCCAGCAATATCCGCCGTTACGCCGAGATCGTGCGCGAGCGTTCGATCCTGCGCAAGCTGGTCAGCGCCAGCGACGAAATCGCCACGGCGGCCTTCAACACGCAGGGCCGGCCGGTCGACAAGATCCTGGACGAGGCAGAGCAGAAGATCTTCAATATCGGCGAGGAAGGTTCGCGGATGAAGCAGGGCTTCCAGGGAATGGATTCCCTGGTGGTGCAACTGCTGGACCGTGTCCAGGAGATGGCGGACAACCCCAATGACATCACGGGGGTGCCGACCGGATTCCATGACCTTGACCGCTTGACGTCAGGGTTCCAGGCTGGCGACATGATCGTGCTAGCTGCACGACCCAGCATGGGCAAGACGGCGCTCGCGATCAATATCGCCGAGCACGTCGCGCTGCACGAAGGCCTGCCGGTGGCCGTGTTCTCCATGGAAATGGGAGCGTCGCAGCTGGCCGTGCGGATCGTCGGTTCGATCGGCCGCATCGACCAGGGGCGCCTGCGCACCGGAAAGCTCACCGATGACGAATGGCCGCGTCTGACAGAGGCGATCGAGAAGCTCAGAAACGTTTCGCTGCACATCGACGAAACACCCGGCCTGACAACCAGTGAGCTGCGCGCCAACGCCCGGCGGCTTGCGCGCCAGTGCGGCAAGCTGGGCCTGATCGTGGTGGATTATCTGCAGCTGATGAGTGTCTCGAGCAGCATGAGCGAAGAGAACCGTGCCACGGCCGTCGGCGAGATATCGCGTGGCCTGAAGATGCTGGCCAAAGAGCTTCAGTGCCCGGTCATCGCGTTATCGCAGCTTAGCCGCGGAGTCGAGTCGCGCACCGACAAGCGCCCGATGATGAGCGACCTGCGCGAGTCTGGCGCGATCGAACAGGATGCCGACGTCATCATGTTCATCTATCGCGACGACTACTACAACAAGGATTCCAAGGAGCCGGGCGTTGCGGAAATCATTATCAGCAAGCAACGCAACGGCCCCACCGGGACGGTGAAGCTGGCTTTCCTCAAGCCCATTACCAAGTTCGAGTCGCTGGCCTCGGGCTCCGGCGATTTCTAGAGCACTTCGCTGGCAAAATCGGCCAGCCGCGACCGTTCGCCACGCGCCAAGGTGATGTGTCCGCTGTGGGGCCAGCCCTTGAACTTGTCGACCGCGAAGGTCAGGCCCGACGAGCCCTCGGTGAGATAGGGTGTATCGATCTGTGCCAGGTTTCCCATGCAGATGATCTTGGTGCCCGGTCCGGCCCGGGTGACCAGGGTCTTCATCTGCTTGGGCGTCAGGTTCTGGGCCTCGTCGATGATCACGTACTTGTTCAGGAAAGTGCGACCGCGCATGAAATTCATGCTCTTGATCTTGATGCGGCTGCGGATCAGCTCATTGGTGGCCGCACGCCCCCACTCGCCGGCGCTGGTCTCGGTCTTGCCCAGGACCTCGAGGTTGTCGTCGAGCGCGCCCATCCAGGGGCCCATCTTCTCTTCCTCTGTTCCGGGCAGAAAGCCGATGTCGTCGCCCATGCTTACCGTGGCGCGGGTCATGATGATCTCGGTGTAACGCCGGTCGTCCAGCACCTGGGTCAGGCCGGAGGCCAGTGCCATCAGGGTTTTGCCAGTACCGGCCGTGCCTGTCAGGGTGACCAGGTCGATCTCCGGGTCCATCAGCAGATTCATCGCGAAGTTCTGCTCGCGGTTACGGGTGGTGACACCCCAGATCGAGTTCTTCAGGTGTCCGTAGTCCTTCAGGGTCTTGAGCACCGCTGTCCTGGCGCGGATCTCGATGACCCGCGCGTACAGGCTGGGTTCGCCAGGCGACTCGAAGTACACGAACTGGTTGATCAGCAGGCTGGGCACTACCGGCCCGGTGATGCGATAGAACGTATGGCTGCCGCTTTGCCAGCTTTCCACGGTCTTGCCATGCTTGGCCCAGAAATCGGACGGCAGGGCCAGGGCGCCAGAGTACAGAAGCTCCAGGTCGTCCAGCGTCTTGTCGTTCTGGTAGTCGTCGGTGGCCAGCCCCAGGGCGCGGGCCTTGACCCGCATGTTGATGTCCTTGGAAACCAGCACGACTTCACGCGGGGCGTGTTTCTGGCGCAGTGCATGGACCACGGCCAGGATCTGGTTGTCGGCCTTGCCCTGGGGCAGGCTGAGCGGGAGGCTGCTCTCCAGCGATTCGGTCTGGAAGAACAGGCTGCCGCCCGCCTCGCGATGGCCGGTGGTGCTGAGCTTGAGCCCGTTGGCGATGTCCGCGCCCTGGGCACCGGCCAGCGCGTCCAGGGTGCGACTGGCCTGGCGCGCATTGCGGGCCACTTCGGTCATGCCCTTCTTGTGGCCGTCCAGTTCCTCCAGCACGATCATTGGCAGGAAGATGTCGTGTTCCTCGAAACGGAACAGGCTCATCGGGTCGTGCATCAACACGTTGGTATCGAGCACGAACAGCTTGCTCGGGCCGGTGGGCCTGGTCTTTCGGGGCCGGGCCGCCGGCAGGGGCGTCGCGATGCGCCTCTTCGCCGCGGCCGGGTCGAGCTTTTCCAGAAAGCTTTCAGTTTCATGGAGGAACGCCGCGGGATGCACGTTTCCGCCACCTGTTCGCGGGTCGAAGTCCATGGCCTGCGGCTTTTCAGCCAGCGGGCTGTCGCTGTGAGTCGCCTCCGATCTACGCGAGGCCTTGTGCGAGGAGCGGGCCGGCGCGTCGTAGGCATCCGGCGGGAGCAAGGCGGCACGCTTGGAAGGGGCGGGGGGCAGTGGCATAGGGCGTAGCGCTCTCGAAAAAGAGTGTTGAAAAGTGAAAAAGCCGCCTGGCGAGCCCGGCGGCTTGGTGTAGGTCAGCGGAGACGACGCGCGGCGTCGGGGTCAACGGCATGAATCGATTATGCACAAGACCCCCGGCGCTTCAACCGCACCGCCGCCGATGTTGCTACAAAACGTCAGAAGCACCGTCTACCGGTTCAGGCAGCCTTTTTCAGCAGCTTGACGGCCTTGAGGACCTCGTCGACGTGGCCGGGCACCTTCAGGCCGCGCCACTCCTGCTTGAGCACGCCATCGGCGCCAATGAGGAAAGTGCTGCGCTCGATGCCCTTGACCTTCTTGCCGTACATGATCTTGTTCTTGACCACGCCGAACATGTGGCACATCTTTTCTTCGGTGTCGGCGATGAGCTCGAACGGCAGTTCGAGCTTGGCCTTGAATTCGTCATGCGACTTCATGTTGTCGCGCGAGACGCCGAACACTTCGGCGCCGGCCTTGACGAAATCCTTGTACTTGTCGCGAAACTGCATGGCCTCAGTGGTGCAGCCAGGCGTGTTGTCCTTTGGATAGAAGTAAAGGACCAGAACGTTGCCGTTGTGCGAGGTGTTGGTGACTTTGATGCCGCCCGTAGCGTTTGCTTCAAATTCGGGGATAGGTTTGTTGACAACGATCGCCATGGAATTTGTTTCTCGTGTGACAGGTTTTTCTCGTTGCTACTCGGGTGCCGGATCGCCCGTTGCAACCCAAGATTTTACCCTGAAACGCGCTCACTGCGGACCGGCGGGCCAAGATGCCCTCATGGGCGGGCGGTGGCGCTCAGCCCGGCTGCTCCAGCAGGAGCGCTGCAACGACGCTTCGGCCTTCCTGCGCCAGGATGTTGTAGGTACGGCTTGCGGCGGCAGTGTCCATGGCTTCGATGCCAATTCGGCGGGCCATCAGCGGGGCCAGCCACGCAGCGGGTGGGAAGCGTGTTCGCGCGCCACTGCCGAAGATGATGACTTCGCAATCGAGTTGGGCGAGTTGAGCGAAGTGCGACGCGCCGAGATCCTCGAAGCGCGCAGCCGGCCATTCCATGCGCTGGCCGGCTGAACCGACGATCAGGCTGGTGGTGATCTTTTCGCCGTTCACGGCGATCCAGCCCGGACCGTAGCCGCTGATGGTCTGGGCGTCGGAGCGGTCGGGTTGCAGTTTCATGGTGGTCGGAGTCCTGGGATTGTTGCTGCGCTGCACTAAAAACACGCAGAACTATGGTCAAATTATAGGTTTTCTCCTGTAGAAAATCGCTCCGGAGGGGCTTTGAAGACTGTCCAGAAATCCGCCAAGCTCGCCAACGTCTGCTACGACATCCGCGGTCCGATCATGGATGCGGCTCGCCAGATGGAGGAAGAGGGCCATAAGATCATCCGGCTGAACATCGGCAACCTGGCGGTGTTCGGTTTCGATGCGCCTGAAGAAATCCAGCAGGACATGATCCGCAATCTCCCCAATTCATCGGGATATTCGGACAGCAAGGGCATCTTCGCGGCGCGCAAGGCCGTGATGCACGAAACCCAGAAACAGGGCATCAAGGGCGTCACGCTGGACGACATCTACTTGGGCAACGGCGCCAGCGAACTGATCGTCATGGCGACCAACGCGCTGCTCAACGATGGTGACGAACTGCTGCTGCCGGCACCGGACTACCCGCTTTGGACCGCCGCCGTCAGCCTGTCGGGCGGCACGCCGGTCCATTACCTGTGCGACGAGGCCAACGGCTGGATGCCCGATCTGCAGGACATCCGGCGCAAGATCACGCCGCGCACCAAGGGAATCGTGATCATCAACCCGAACAACCCGACTGGCGCGCTGTACAGCGACGAGTTGCTCAAGGACATCGTGGAACTGGCGCGTGCGCAGAATCTGGTCATCTTCGCCGACGAGGTCTACGACAAGGTGCTCTATGACGGCGCGAAGCACACGGCCATCGCCAGCCTTTCGCAGGACGTGCTGACACTGACTTTCAACTCGCTATCCAAGAGCTACCGATCGTGCGGCTACCGGGCCGGCTGGATGATCGTGTCGGGCGACAAGAAGCCGGCGGCCGACTACATCGAGGGCCTGAACATGCTCTCGAACATGCGGCTGTGCGCCAATGTGCCCGGCCAGTGGGCGATCCAGACGGCGCTGGGCGGCTACCAGAGCATCAATGAACTGGTCGCCCCGGGCGGTCGGTTGCGCCGCCAGCGCGACCTGGCCTACGAACTCATCACGGCCATCCCGGGCGTGACCTGTGTCAAGCCGTCCGCGGCGCTGTACATGTTTCCCAAACTCGACCCCAAGGTCTACCCGATCGAGGACGACCGCCAGTTTTTCCTCGAGCTGCTGCAGGAAACGCGGGTCATGCTGGTCCAGGGCACGGGCTTCAACTGGGCCACACCCGATCACTTCCGCATCGTCTTCCTGCCGCACGAGGACGACCTGCGCGAGGCCATCGCCCGTATTGCCAGGTTCCTTGAAAACTACAGAAAACGTCATACCTCATGAAAGCGATCCAAGTCGGCCTGCTGGGCATCGGCACCGTGGGCAGCGGTGTCTTCAACGTCTTGCGTCGCAACCAGGAAGAGATCAGGCGCCGCGCCGGGCGCGGCATCGAAATAGCAGCGGTTGCCGACCTCGATATCGCCCGAGCCCAGTCCATCGTCGGGGCCGACGTGCGGGTGGTCGACGATGCCCGGTTGGTGATTGCTGATCCGGAGATCGACATCGTGGTCGAACTCATCGGTGGCTACGGAATCGCCAGGCAGCTGGTGATGCAGGCTATCGATGCGGGCAAGCATGTCGTGACCGCCAACAAGGCGTTGCTCGCGGTGCATGGCACCGAGATCTTCGCGGCCGCTCATCGCAAGGGTGTGATGGTGGCCTTCGAGGCTGCCGTGGCCGGTGGCATCCCGATCATCAAGGCGCTGCGCGAAGGCCTGACGGCGAACAGCATCGAGTGGATCGCGGGCATCATCAACGGCACGACCAACTTCATCCTGTCCGAAATGCGCGACAAGGGCCTGGACTTCGATATGGCACTGAAGGAGGCGCAGCGCCTGGGCTACGCCGAGGCCGACCCGACATTCGACATCGAAGGCATCGACGCTGCGCACAAGGCCACGATCATGTCGGCGATTGCCTTCGGTATCCCTGTGCAGTTCGACAAGGCGTACGTTGAAGGCATCACCCGGCTCGCGGCGCAGGACATCCGCTATTCCGAACAGCTGGGCTACCGCATCAAGCTGCTGGGCATCACCAAGCGTACCGCAGCGGGCGTCGAGCTGCGCGTGCACCCGGCCCTGGTGCCCGCAAGGCGCCTGATCGCCAATGTGGAAGGTGCGATGAACGCTGTCATGGTCCAGGCCGATGCGGTGGGCACGACGCTCTACTACGGCAAGGGCGCCGGCAGCGAACCCACGGCCAGTGCCGTGATTGCCGACCTGGTGGACATTACCCGCCTGCACACCGCCGACGCGGCGCATCGGGTACCGCACCTGGCATTCCAGCCCGATTCGATGAGCGACGCCCAGGTCCTGCCGATGTCTGATGTCGTCACCAGCTATTACCTGCGCCTGAGCGTGGCGGACCAGGCCGGCGTGCTGGCCAAGGTGACCGGCCTGCTGGCCGAAGCAGGTATCAGCGTCGACGCCATGCTGCAGCGCGAGGCGGGGGAGGGCGAAAAGAAGACCGACCTGATCATCCTGACCCACAGCGTGCGCGAAGGCACCATGAACGAGGTGATCGCACGCATGCAGCTTTTGCCCACGATCCTGGCGCCCATCGTGCGCATCCGCAAGGAAGAGCTTGCCTGATGCTCTACCTGTCGACGCGCGGCCATCCTGATCGGCGCCACTTTTGCGAGATATTGCTCGAGGGGCTGGCGCCAGACGGCGGCCTGTACCTGCCCGAGCGTTATCCGCAGATCGACGAAGGGATGCTCGCCCGATGGCGGGGCCTGGCCTATCCCGACCTCGCCTTCGAGGTGCTTTCGCTGTACGTCGACGACATCCCGTCGGCCGACCTGAGAGCCATCTGCCGCAAGACCTACACGCCGGAGATCTTCGGAACGCCGGAGATCGTGCCGCTCAAGCGCCTGGCCTCGGGGCTGCATGGCGATGGCGACGAAACCCTCTACATCGAGGCACTGTCCAATGGCCCGACCCTGGCTTTCAAGGACATGGCGATGCAGCTGCTGGGCAACCTGTTCGAATACGAACTGGCGCGCCGCGGCGAAGAGCTCAACATCCTGGGTGCGACCTCGGGTGACACGGGCAGCGCGGCTGAATACGCCATGCGCGGCAAGACGGGCGTCCGTGTATTTATGACCTCGCCCCAGGGGCGGATGAGCCCGTTCCAGCAGGCCCAGATGTTCAGCCTGCGGGACGCCAACATCTTCAACCTGGCCGTGGAAGGTGTGTTCGACGATTGCCAGGACATCGTGAAAGCGGTCTCCAACGACCTCGAGTTCAAGCGCAAGTACCGGATCGGCACCGTCAATTCAATCAACTGGGCGCGGCTGCTAGCTCAGGTGGTGTACTACTTCGCGGGTTATTTCCAGGCGACGCAGTCCAACGCGCAACAGGTCAGCTTCGCCGTTCCTTCGGGCAACTTCGGCAACATCTGTGCCGGCCACGTGGCGCGAATGATGGGCCTGCCGATTCGTCAGCTGGTGCTGGCCACCAACGAGAATGATGTGCTCGACGAGTTTTTTCGCACCGGTGTGTACCGCGTGCGCCCCAGCGCCGACACGCACGAGACGTCTAGCCCGTCCATGGACATCTCCAAAGCCTCCAACTTCGAACGTTTTGTATTCGATCTGCTGGGCCGGGATGGCGCCCAAATCCGGTCGTATTTTGGTGATCAGCTCCGCGCCACAGGATGCTTCGATTTGAGCGCCGACCCGTCGTTCGCGCGCGCCGCACAACGCTATGGTTTTCTGAGCGGCAAAAGCACCCACGCCGACCGTCTGGCCACCATTCGCGACACTTTCGAGCGCTTTGGCCTGGTGATCGACACGCACACCGCGGACGGCGTGAAGGTGGCGCGCGAGCATCTGCAGCCCAGCGTGCCGATGATCGTGCTGGAAACCGCCTTGCCCATCAAGTTCGCCGTCACCATAGTGGAGGCACTCGGGCGGGAGCCGGATCGCCCGGCCAAATTTGAAGGCATTGAGGCGCTGCCCAAACGCATGACGCGCATGGCTGCCGATACCGACGCGGTCAAAGCCTACATCGCGCGGCATTGCACATGAAGGCCGTGGGTTTTGCCGGTTATTCCGGCTCTGGCAAGACAACGCTGGTGGAGCGTTTGATCCCGGCCTTCCGGCTTAAAGGCTTGCGTGTGTCGGTCGTCAAACATGCGCATCACCGCTTCGACATCGACCATGTTGGCAAAGATACTTACCGGCACCGTGAGGCGGGCGCCTTTGAAGTTGTGGTGGCGTCGAACAAACGGCTGGCGCTGATGCGCGAGTTTGAACAACCGGTGGAGATCTCGGTGCACCAGTTGATTGCCGAACTGGACGATGGTGTCGACTGGGTGCTGGTCGAAGGCTTTAAAGACGCTGATTTGCTCAAGGTCGAGGTCTGGCGGGCGAAGTCAAACAATCCGGCACGTTATCGGGATGACGATTTCATCGTGGCCATCGCCACTGATTCACCCACCGAGCTGCCGCATCCCACCCAGCGGCCAGTGCTGGATCTCAACGACGCGGACGGCTTGGTGAACTGGCTGATTGCCAACCAGGCCCGGTTTGAGTACCGTTCGGAGACGTTTTCATGAATGCGCCACTTCATTCCGCGCCGCCGCTGAAAAATCTGGACAGCGCCCTGGCTGAACTGCTGGGATTTGCCGCTGTCCTGACCGATGAGGAGTCGGTCTCGACTTTCGATGCCGACGGGCGCGTGCTGGCGCACGACGTGGTTTCTGCGCTGCACGTGCCGCCGCAGGACAACAGTTCCATGGATGGCTACGCCGTGCGCTGCGCTGATGTGTCGCAGGGGCAAGCGGTGCTGCCGGTGACCCAGCGCATTGCGGCTGGCTCTTGCGGCGAGCCGTTGGCGCCCCTGAGCGCCGCGCGAATTTTTACCGGCGCCCCTATTCCACCTGGCGCGGATGCGGTGGTGATGCAGGAGGACTGCGAAGTTTTCAAGGACGACGGCGTACCGGAGGGCAGCAAGGTGCGCATCAAAGCCGTTCCGGTGCCGGGCCAGTGGATTCGTCGCGCCGGAGAGGACGTCACGATCGGTTCGGTGGTGCTCTCAAAAGGAGAGCGGCTCACGCCCGCTTCATTGGGGCTGGCGGCCAGTATTGGCATGAACCTGCTGCCGGTGGTGCGCCGCCCGCGGGTGGCTTTGTTCTCGACCGGAGACGAGTTGGTGATGCCCGGTGACGTGGCCCCGGGGCAGATGAAGCCCGGCAACATTTACAACTCCAACCGTTTTTTCTTGCGCGCGCTGCTGCTGCGCCTGGGCTGCGAAGTCAGCGACCTCGGCATCGTGCCGGATCGGCTGGATGCCACAGTGCAAGCCTTGCAACAAGCGGCGCAACAGCACGACCTGATTTTGACCAGTGGCGGCGTCTCGGTCGGTGAAGAAGACCACATCAAGCCTGCCGTGCAGTCACTGGGCACGCTGGATCTATGGCAGATCGCCATCAAGCCCGGCAAGCCGTTTGCCTACGGCCGGGTGCAAGAGGTGCACTTTATCGGGCTGCCTGGCAACCCGGTATCCAGCTTTGTGACGTTCTTGCTGCTGGTGCGCCCGTTTTTGCTCAAACTGCAGGGCGTCACCCAAGTCGCTATTAAATCAATAGCTGTACCCGCCCATTTCACGTGGACCAGGGCCGATAAACGTCGTGAATTCTTGCGGGTACGACGCAATGCGGCGGGGGGACTGGATCTGTTCCCTAACCAAAGCTCGGGCGTATTGACGTCCGCGGTCTGGGGCGATGGCGTGGTGGACAACCCGCCGGGCCAAACCATCCAGCACGGCGACGCCGTCCGTTTTATTCCATTTTCGGAGATGCTGGGATGAAGGTCACCGTGAAGTATTTCGCCTCCATTCGCGAGGCCATTGGCATGTCCAATGAATCGGTAGCGACGACTGCCCCCACCCTGGAGGGGTTGCGCAATGAGCTGATTGCCTTGGGCGGCGCCCACGGCGAAAGTCTGGCGCGGGGCCGGGCCGTGCGCATGGCCCTCAACCAGGTGATGAGCGACGAATCCGCGGCACTGTTTGACGGGGCAGAAGTTGCCTTCTTCCCGCCTGTGACGGGCGGCTAAAGCCCGTTTCAACCCCGCGTTATTCCAGTGCCGCCATGGTGGCGCTCAGTTGAATGAGGCGCTGCGCGTGGGCATACGAGGCCGCCGTCATGGGTGGGCGCAATTCGTTTTTGATCAGGCCCTGGTGCGCCAGTAGCGCTTTGAGCGGGCCCGGGTTGGGTTCGCCAAACAGGGACTCAATCAAGGGTAGCAAGGCCCGCCAATGGGTTCTGGCCTGCGCCAAATCACCCCGATTGAGCCGCTGCAAAACGCGCACGAAAAGCTCGGTATGCACATGCGCACTGGCGGCAATGGCGCCGCTGCCGCCCAGCGCCACGGTGCTGAAAATCTGCGCGTCTTCTCCCGCCAGTACTTGCAATCGCCCGTCGGCAATAAGTGCTTGCGTTTTGCCCGGATCGCCGCCACAGTCCTTGATGGCCTGGATGCGCGGGTG
>JANYAN010000487.1 GCA_025361305.1 Burkholderiales bacterium | reverse complement strand
GCGGGATGCTGTTCTACCGGCTGATGCAGCAAGCCGTGGTCACCGATCCGGTGACCTACGCCGACATCGTGGTGCCCGCCAAAGAACCTCAGGGAATCGCCGAGTGGAGCTAAGCGGATACCCCTTATTTATGTACAGTTTTCGCAAACGCGCCAGACCAGGCAATGCCTGAGGTCCGTATTCCTGTTGAAGCGCTCAAGGGCCGAGGCTCGGCAACGCGCATGCCGCACCGCTTCGAACTCGACACGCGCCATGCGTTCGACGACGGGTGGTCGACGCTTGACGACGACGCGGCGCAACCGCACGACGCCGTGCGAACCGAGGTGATCTGGGAAGACGCGCGAAGCATCATCACATCCAACGATTCGCCCGACGTTTACTTCGAACGCTCGATCAACCCGTACCGCGGCTGCGAGCACGGCTGCATCTATTGCTACGCGCGGCCCACGCATAGCTACCTGAACATGTCGCCG
The DNA here is from genome assembly GCA_025361305.1 of Burkholderiales bacterium. GTDB lineage: Bacteria > Pseudomonadota > Gammaproteobacteria > Burkholderiales > Burkholderiaceae_C > Ramlibacter. The sequence continues at coordinate 2,980 of JANYAN010000487.1, read as the reverse complement.
GGCCTGGATTTCGAGACGAAGATCATCGCCAAGCGAAATATCGCCACGGTGTTGCGGCACGAACTGGGCCGCCGCCACTACGAGCCGCGCCTGCTGGCCGTCGGCACGGTGACCGATTGCTATCAACCGGTCGAGCGCGAGTTGCGGCTGACCCGAGCCGTGATTGAACTGCTGCATGAAACACGTCACGCCTTCTCGCTGGTCACAAAGTCCAGCGGCGTCGAACGCGACCTCGACCTGATAGCGCCAATGGCCGCCGACAAACTCGCTGCGGTTTACGTCACCATCACCACGCTGGACGCAGGCCTGGCCCGCAAGCTGGAGCCGCGCGCTGCAGCGCCGCACCGTCGGTTGCGCGTTCTGCGAACGCTGGCCGAACACGGCGTTCCTTGTGGCGTCAGCCTGGCGCCGCATATCCCATTCCTGACCGATGACATGGAGCAGGTGCTCGAGGCCGCATGGGATGCCGGCGCGCGCAGCGCCTTCTATCACGTGCTTCGCCTGCCCTGGGAGGTCAGCCCACTGTTCAGGCAGTGGCTTGAGCTGCACTATCCGCAGCGGGCCGCCCGTGTGATGGCAAGGGTCCAGGAAATGCGGGGCGGCAAGGATTACGACGCCAACTTCGCCACCCGAATGAAAGGCAGCGGCCCCTGGGCCGAGCTGATCGCCCAGCGATTCAAGCGGGCATCAAGCCGCCTGGGGTTCAACCGCGTGCGGGTCGAGCTGAATACCACCGCTTTCAGGTCGCCGGTTCAGGGGGGCCAGGCCCATCTTTTCTGACCGGTGTACGCTTAGTCGAAGCCCTTGAGTAGCAAGGCACAAGTTGCAATAAACAGCATCACCCCGACCGCCATGCCGAGCATATTGAATCGCATTTGTTCCTGGCCCGACAGCCGGCGCAACCTGACTTGCCACACCCAGAGCATTGGCGGCAAGGTGAGCAGTACGGTGACCAGCGGAACCTCCCATCGCAGCAGGTTGGTCCAAGTCGGAAGGATCACGTCGGCCAGGTGCTTGTCGAGCAGGCTGGCGTCCACCGGCAGCCCCTGGGCCCAGATCCCGCAAGCCGCCAGCGCCGACAGCAGCAGCAGCACGGTTGCTGTCGGCTTGAGCGTCTTGCGCCAGCCCATCAGGCTTAACAGGGTGGCGCAGACGGCGGCGACCACCAGACCCATGAGGGCGGCGTGGCGCAGGTCTACACCCGTGCCCGAAATCGCCCGCCAGAGCGGCACGTTGGAAGCAAAGCCAACCCACATACTGGTGACCAGGACCAGCCATCCCGGATGCATCGCTACCCGGGTCTCGCCGGGAAACAGGATCGAGGAAAAACCGGTGGAGCGAAAGAGCCTGAGCGCCATGGGCCGGATTCTCACCCTTTCGCGTGAGCTGCACGTAAACCCGTTGCTTATGCGCTGAAAAACCCCTTCAGCTTGTCGGTCCAGCTTTCCTCATTGGGCGAGTGCTTGGCACCGCCTTTCTTGAGCGATTCGTCGAGTTCGCGAAGCACCTTGCGCTGGTGCTCGGTCAACTTGACAGGCGTTTCCACCGTGATGTGACAGTACAGGTCGCCCGGGTAACTGGAGCGTACGCCCTTGATCCCCTTGCCACGCAGCCGGAATTGCTTGCCTGCCTGCGTGCCTTCCGGGATGTCGATGGCCGCGCGCCCCTGCAAGGTAGGCACGTCGATCTCACCGCCCAGTGCCGCCCGCGGGAAGCTGATGGGCACCACGCAGTGCAGGTCGTCGCCCTCGCGTTCGAAAATATCGTGCTTCTTCAGCCGGATCTCGATGAACAGGTCGCCTGGCGGCCCGCCGTTGGTGCCGGGTTCGCCGTTGCCGGCACTGCGGATGCGCATCCCGTTGTCGATGCCCGAGGGGATCTTCACTTCCAGCGTCTTCTGCTTCTTCAGCTTGCCCTGGCCATGGCAGGTCGTGCACGGCTCCGGGATGATCTTGCCGGTGCCGCGGCAATGCGGGCAGGTCTGCTGCACGCTGAAGAAACCCTGGCGCATCTGCACCACGCCCTGGCCGTGGCAAGTGCTGCAGGTCTTGGCCTGGGTTCCCGGCTTGGCGCCGGTGCCATGGCAGGTTTCGCACCCGTCCCAGGTCGGGATGCGGATTTGCGCTTCCTTGCCGTGGGCTGCCTCCTCGAGTGTGATCTCCATGGCGTACGACAGGTCGTTGCCCCGAAAGACCTGGCGGCCGCCCCGCCCCTGGCCGCCGCCCCGCTGGCCGCCGAAGATGTCGCCGAAGATGTCGCCAAAGGCTTCGGCGAAGCCGCCAAAGCCTTCCGCGCCGGGCCCGCCGCGCATGTTCGGATCCACGCCAGCATGGCCGTGCTGGTCGTAGGCCGCGCGCTTCTCGGGATTGGACAGCATCTCGTAGGCTTCCTTGGCCTCCTTGAACTTCGCCTCGGCACCCTTGTTGTCGCTTTCGCCCTGGTTGCGGTCGGGGTGATGCTTCATAGCCAGCTTGCGATAAGCTTTCTTGATTTCCTCGTCCGACGCGTTCTTGGGAACGCCCAGAACCTCGTAATAGTCTCTTTTGGTGGCCATGTTGTTCTTGTTAAACCGTTCCGGCATCAACCCTTCTTGACTTCCTTCACCTCAGCATCCACGACGTTGTCGTCTGCAGGCTTGGACGAAGCCTCGGCGTGTGCGCCATCACCGCCCGCAGCCTGTGCCGCCTCCTTGCCCTGCACATCGGCATACATCTTTTCGCTCAGCTTGTGGCTGGCCGACATCAGCGAATTGGTCTTTTCCTCGATCAGGGTCTTGTCCTCGCCCTTGAGCGCTTCGTCGACCTCCTTGAGTGCGGCTTCGATCTTTTCCTTCTCGCCGGTGTCCAGCTTGTCGCCATACTCGGCCACGCTCTTCCTGACACTGTGGGCCAGCGCTTCGCCCTGGTTCTTGGCCTGCACGATCTCAAGCTTCTTCTTGTCCTCAGCGGCGTTGAGCTCGGCGTCCTTCACCATCTTCTGG
>JANYAN010000417.1 GCA_025361305.1 Burkholderiales bacterium | reverse complement strand
TCGCCTCAGCGATCGCCGTCGCTGGCATTCCCGCCGCGTTCGCCGCGGGCGACAGCGCCTCGGCGCGCGCCGAGAGCGGGAAACAGCCGCTGGCCTCCCAGGCCGGCATTCCGCAATCTGTCGCCCAGAAGTCCTATTACTACTGGCTCCACCCAAAGCTTGGCGTGGTGAAGGTCGATCGGGCGACCAATGCAATGGTCACCGGCCAGACATCGCGCCAGCCGCGCACTAATCCTCAAGGCGGACAGCCCTAACGACGGGCGTTTCGTAGGAAGTCCCAACGTCCAGCAAGCACGCCCACGGCGTTTTGCAGACTCCTGGCCAAAGCCGTAGCGGGCGAGGCGGGCGTACCCTTCCTGCCGCTGAGTGGCTCGGAATTCGTCGAGATGTTCGTTCCAATGGAGAAGGAAATCGTCGCTGTCCACGAAGCGGGGCACCCGCTGGTGGCGGAAGCCCGGGTACGTGACCCCCGCGTGCAACAGCAACGTCGCAAGGGGCGCCAACACCCGATGGGCGGCTGCCGGGGTCGCATCGGAGCGGGAGTCCGCATGGGCGATGTCCATATCTGGGAATTTATTCCAGACTGGGTTTCGCCCGTCTTCTTTCTTGTGGACCCTTGACTTGAATCAAGCTCCGATCGCATCGTCCGTCTGCCGGTCACAGCTCGGGACCAACGTCACGGGGCCGCTTTCGCGACTCCGCAGTGGATCATCTGACCGCGCCGACCTGTGGCGGCCGGCGCCATGAGATCGAGTCGGTTCGGCGCTGCGCGCCTCCCTGCCGAATGCGCGGCTCTCGCGTTCCCTAGATCTTTCCGCCGTCGTAGTGGCGATAGACGGAAGCGCCGCCGTCCCGTGCGAGGAGCAGCACATCGAACGCGTCGCGACGCCCGTGGTACATCGGCCCATCCATTCCGGGCGAGCCCACCTCCATTCCCGGAACCGCGAGGCCGCGCGCTGCCGGGCGTTCGGCGAGCAGCCGTCGGATCTCCGTCGCGGGGACATGGCCTTCGATGCCGTAGCCCGCGACTATCGCCGTGTGGCAGGACGCATATTTCGGATCGATTCCGAGCTGCGCTCGAATTCCGTTGTTGCCGCGTTCTCGGACAGTGACTGCAAAGCCATTGCTTTCCAGCTGCTTGACCCACTCACCGCAGCAGCCGCAGCTCGGGTCCTTCCAGACCTCGATGGGCGTGCGCTGCGCTGCGCGCAGTCCGAGCGAGCTGGTCGACACAAGCAGGGCCAGTACGGTGCGGCGGGTGGGATTCAGGCATTTCATGGCGATTTCTCCTATTCAGCAGTGGGGACTGCGGACGGCGTGTTGCCCTCCGATACGGCGCCCGGCGACGGCGCTTCGTCAGCGCGGCTCGGCCCGTCGGCTCCATGGCCCTGGTGTCCGCCGTGGCCGTGGAACAGGTGCATCAGCGGGCACGCGGCCAGGAACAGGTAGGGCAGCCAGCCGTACAGGTGGGCGCGGTGCTCGGTCAGGAGGAAGAACAGGGCGACCAACGCGAATCCAGCGAATACCCATGTCGAAGCAGCGCCGCGTTGGTGGCTGCGGGATGCGATCTCGACCCGTGCGGATTCCATTTCGGACTCCCTCCTCCTTGATGCCTTCCGATCACATGAGCTTGTGGAACTTGGCGTGATTACTGGCCAGCCTTTGCCTTGGCTGCCTTCACTTTGGCCTCCGATGCCGTGCAGCGGGCCGGCATGGCCCTTGGCATGCCCCTTTCGGCGCCGTGATCGTGCTTGGCCATCCCCTTGCAATCCATGGGTGCCGAGGCCGCTGCGGCAGCGGGGGCCGCCTCGGGCGTCGTTTGCGCGTAAGCGACAGGAATGCCGAAGGCGACGACGGCGGCGATAAGAGCAATGTTGCGTACTGACATGATGAAACTCCTTGACCTAAATTGCGACTTGCCTGCTCTGCGAGCGGGCCGGATGCAACCTCTGCATCACGGTTCCCACTGTAGGAGTCGCGACCGCGCTCAACGCTGACCGGCAGATTACGAATTTGTCATCGCAAGGTGCTTGAGCGCGACGGCTTCGGGGTTGATCAAAGTCAACCCCCATGCTCACAAACTCGCTTTCAATCGTCAGTGAATGCTGTCCGACGACGGCGCCCACCCACTCACGCGCGGAAAACGAATTGAAAATCCTGGTCATCGAGGACGAGCCGAAAGCAGCCGAGTACCTGCGCCAAGGACTTTCGGAGAGCGGGTATGCGGTCGAGGTCGCGCTCGATGGCACTGACGGACTGCACGAAGCGGCCACGGGCGACTACGACCTGGTGATCCTCGACGTCATGCTTCCGGGCATCGACGGATTTGCCGTGCTCTCGGCGCTTCGCACCTCCAAGCAGATCCCCGTTTTGATGCTGACAGCGCGCGGCAAGATGGACGACAAGATTCGCGGCTTCGATCTCGGTGCCGACGACTACCTGGTCAAGCCATTCCAATTCCCGGAGCTCCTGGCCCGGGTGCGCGTGCTGCTCAAACGAGGCCAATCTTCAGGCTGCGAGCAAACACTCAAGGTCCTGGATCTGGAGATCGATCCGGTGCGCCATCGGGCCGTTCGCCAGGGACGGCGCATCGAGCTGACCGCAAAAGAATTTGCCTTGCTCACCTTGCTGGCGCAGAGGAGCGGCCAAGTGTTGTCGCGCACGCAGATCGCATCGCTGGTCTGGGACATTCACTTCGACTCCGACAGCAACGTGGTCGAGGTCGCCATGCGCCGCCTTCGGTCGAAGGTCGACGATCCGTTCCAGGAGAAGCTGATTCACACCATGCGCGGGGTCGGTTATGTCCTGGAGCACCGGGCGGCTGGATGATCGCCCTTTTCCTGCGAAAGCTCAGGCCGCGCAAGTCGCTTGCGCTTCGTATCGCCTTTGCAAGCGCGGTCTTCGGCCTGGTGCTCGCGACAGGCGCGATTGCGCTGGGCTACGAAGGCCTTTCGCACCAGTTGGACGAGCGATCCGCCGCGGAGATGCAAGGCAGGCGCGAATTGCTCGAACACATCCTGGCGACCATCCCTGCCGTCCCGGCGATTGCCGGATCGGAAGGCCGCTTCGCCGATCTCTTCTTTGGGCATGACGATCTGCATCTGGCCCTGGAAGATCCTCACAGTGGAAAGGTGCTGCTTCGCTCTTCGGATATCGCCGCGCAGTCCATGTCCGCCCCTGGGCATGCCGCCGCTGCCGCTGACGCGGTGCACGGATGGCTGACGCCGGGTGGAGGCCGGTTCACCGGACTCCATGGCACAGCGAAGGTCGCGGACGGCGGTGACGTTCGGTTCTTCCTGTCCGTCGATCGCCACCGTGACGCTTCGCTGCTGGCGGGCTTTCTTGAGGCGACGATACTGGCAGTTCCCTTGTTGCTCTTCATGGTCGCGACCGGCGCCGGCCTGATTGCCAGCACAAGCCTGGCGCCGCTGCGCAACTTCAACCGACTGGCGGAGTCGATCAGTGCTAAATCGCTGAACCAACGCCTTTCATTGGTGGGTCTGCCAAGAGAGCTGACCGATACGGGCAGGGAGATCAACGGCATGCTGGAGCGCATCGACGCGGGTTACCGGCAGCTGGAGGATTTCTCGGGCGACCTGGCGCACGAAATGCGAACGCCTGTGGCCACACTCCTGGGGCGCACGCAGGTGGCCCTTTCGCAATCCCGTAGCACCGGCGAACTTCGCGAGGTGCTCGAGGGCAATGTGGAAGAGCTCAATCGCCTCGCGTCAATCATCAGCGACATGCTTTTCATCGCGCAAGCCGAACACTACGCTGTGCCGGTCGAAGCGGGCCTTGTCGACCTCTCCCACGAGGCCCAGACGGTCGCGGACTACATGTCGCTCATCGCCGAGGAAAAGGATGTGCGGCTGGAGGTCAATGGGGAAGCGCCGGCGATTTCGGCCGATCGCCTTTTGATCCAGCGCGTCATCACGAACCTGGTGTCCAACGCCATCCGGCACGCATCGGCGCACTCGGTGGTCAGTATCGAGGTGGCCAGCCTGGGGGCCAACACATCTCTGGCGGTGACCAACAGCGGTGAACCGATCGTGCCCGCCAATCTGCAACGCATCTTCGATCGCTTCTACAGGGTGGACCCGGCGCGGGCGCGTGCTGAAGGTGGCAGTGGATTGGGCTTGGCCATCGTGCGCTCGATCGCCATGGCACACCACGGCAGCGTCGCGGGCCGCAGCGAAGGTGGCCGAACCACTTTTACCTTGTCGTTCCCGACATTGCCGAGAACAGCTTCGTCATCTTGCCGCCATGCCTTCGGGTCAGGTCACCCTATGTAGTGCCACCGGGTTAGAAGAGCCACTGCAACTGCGCAAAAGCCACGTCCTTCAAGGCGCCGTACTCACTGCCGGCGCGGCCACGGAACAGCTGGACGCCCACCGTTGCATCGAGATTGGCCTTGATCGACCACGTCAGGCTGGGCGAGAGGTAGTGGCTGCGGTCGTCCAGGTTGGAAATGAAGTCGATGTTGGTCTTCAGCAGCGGCGTGATGTCGTAGCCCGCGTGCGCTGCCGAATAACGCTGCCCGACGTTTTGGATCCGTCCGGCAAAAAGCGCAGCAAAGTCGTAACGCTGCGAATCGCTGGCGCCGGCGCCATCGCGATAGAGCTCGCCGCTCAAACTGAACGTGTTCGCAAACGCGTAGTCCACGCCGATCAGCGCTCGCGTATAGACAGGCCCGCTGGGCGAGCGCGTACGCGTCAGTTCAGAGCGAACGCCAGCTTGGCCGATCTGTCCCGCCAGGTCAAAGCCGACGACGTTCCGTTGCGCGAAGCGGCCGACCACTACGGAGTAATCGAAGCCCCGACAATTTCTATGCCACTGCGCTGCGGCGCTGGAGAGCGCCCCCTCGTGCTGCGGCGCGTAAACGGCGCTCACGCGCGAAAGCGCATCGAGCTTGTGTTCCACCAGCAGCGCGTCAACGCCGATGCGTTCGCCGCGCTCCAGCGTGATCGGGCTGAACGGATTCAGGATGTCCAGCGGGCTAAAGAAGCGGCCAGTGCCCCAGGCGATACGCTGGCGACCGATGCGCACGTCCGTCGCGTCTCGTGACCAGGTCAATGCGGCTCGGTAAAGCTGATGCTGTCCGAAATAGTTTTCCTTGTCCGCATAAGTTGTCCGCGCATTCCAATAGGTTGGCGCCGGCAACGATTTCTGCAGCTGGAACTGCGCCGTGTGCAGATAGTCGCCTAGCAGGAGTTCGTTATCGTATTGCAGATCAAGTGCGAGATGTTCGCTGGGCTTGCCCTCGATCTTCAGTCGCAGCCGATTCAAGTCGGCGGTGTAATGCTCGCCGGCGGGAAACACCGTCTCGGATCGGGTCAACAAAATCTTGTAATAGCCGGAGAAATTCCAGGCCGGTACGGGAGCGGCGTCTTCGGCCGTCTGCGCGAACATCGGGCTCAGCCCGAGCAAAAAGGCAGCCGCAATCCTACGCATGGCGGATTGCTCTCGAGGGATCGAGCTTCGCCGTACGTGCAGCAGGCAGCAGCGAAACGGCCAATGCGCCCAGGAACAGACCTACGCCCGGCAGCAGGATGCTGCTCCAGATCACCTTGGGATGGGTGATTCCGGTTAGCCCGGGGATGGAGCTGTAATCCTTGAAGAAGATAGAGAGATCCAGCCCCCTGCGGCCAAGATAGAAAACCAGCGCAGCTCCGAGCGCATAGCCGACGATCGAAGCAACGACCATCAGCGCGACTGTTTCGTACAGCACCATCCGGACAATCGCTGAAGGGGACGTTCCCAGCGCCATCAAGACGCCGAATTCGCGCGTGCGTTCGGCCACCGACATGTACACGGTGTTCATCACCGCCAGCGCAACCACGACCAGAAATATTCCGACGATGATGCCGCGCATGACTCGGATCAATCCCACCATCTGTTCGACTTGCGGGAGAAGTTCCGGCCAAGGAGTGAAGACCACTCCCGGCACGGCCAGTGCCGAGCGCACCTGGGCCAACGTGACGTCTAGCTGGTCCCGCCTGGTCAGCCTCACGTTGACGGTGGAGACCCGGTCCCCGAGCACCAGCAAAGACTGCGCCGCCGGCAATGTGATGAAGGCCATCGCGCCGTCGAATGAGCTGCTTTCGATCGCGAAGATCCCGCGGATGCGATAGGCGGCGGTGCCCAAGTCACCATTGGCGGCGGGCGCCATAACGATTACTTTTTCGCCAAGGCGCAAACCCAGCTTTTCTGCGAGCTTGCGCCCGAGCACTATGTCGCGATCTCGGCCGGCTTCCAGACCCGTGCCCTGCACGATGGCGCGATGAATGAAGGTGATGCTGCGCTCCGCCACCGGATCGACGCCGTAGAGCATGATGCCTTCGGACTTGTTGGCACTGCTGGCCAGGGCCTGGGCTTGCGCGCGTGGCGCCGCCCCTTCTACGTTGGGCGACTGGCGCAGCGCGGTCAGCAGCACGCGCGGGTTGCCGATTGCCAACTCCGATGCCAAGTCGCGCCGGAACCCGGCGCGTTCGACCTGGATGTGACCGGTCACGTAGCCCGTCGAGTTATCGATGATCTGTCCGGCGAATCCATCGAAGAAGCCGTACATGAACACGTAGGCCGCAATCGCAAAGGCCGCCCCGCCTGCGGTGATGACGCTGCGCCGCCGATTACGCAGCAAACTGCGCGCCGCGATGAGTACGAACACCGGCAGCCGGCTCGGGTGTTCAGAACGCGCCACACTTCGGCCGGTCACCATGCCACCAATTCCGCGAATGGCCGCCACCGGGTCGAGCCGGGCCGCCTTGACGGCGGGGTACAGCGCCACCAGCGCCGCAATACCTGCGCGACATCGGCGAGCGGCCCCGCTTCGGGCGTTTCGCAGCGGCAAACCGTGGCGTGGCAGTCGGAGCGGACCAGCACGCCTTCGCCACCATGTGCAATTCCCACCGCATTGGCCTCGTCCGTGTCGATGTGCATCTCGAGCAGCGCGCCGGTGCTGACGCGCAGCACCACGTTCTCGAACGAGGCGGGACGTGGCGAGGTGTTCAACGTGACCTCAATGCGGTCACCATCGCGCAGCCCCAGTCGCTCGGCATCCGCCGGGCTCGCGTGCAAGTGCCGGTGCGCGACGATGAGTCCATTACTGCGCAAGCTCGCCGCGGGTCCCACGAGCGTCACGGATGGCGTGTCGTCCGTGTGGCCAGAAAGCCGCAACGGGGCGTCGACTCCGATTCGAACCGCTTCCGTCCTCGCGATCTCGATCTGGTTGGCCGCACGGCATGGCCCCAGCACCCGGACCCGATCGATGCGGCCTCGGTCGCCGATGATGTCCACGGTCTCGCGGGTCGCCCAGAAGCCGGGCTGGCTCAGTGGATGGTCGATCGTCAGTTGGCAACCGGCGCCGAACAGCGCTTCGACCGATGCCTGCGTGAGATGGACATGGTGGGCTGAAACGGCGACCGGTATCGGCGTCCCTGCGCGCGAGGCGGCCTCGTGATTCGTTCGGGCAAGCAGTCGGAACGTTTCCTTGGCGATCATCCACTCCTCGCGGGCGCGGATCGCCAGCACCTTCGTGCGCGACTGGGAGTGTTGTAGCTCGATGGGCCGGGGCGAATCGACCTTTGCCGTGTCGTTGCGATCGTCGTCCAGGTGCATGCCCAGGAACTCGAGCCCAGCGCAAATGCGGCGGCGCATGGCCGGAGAATTTTCACCGATGCCGCTGGTGAACGCGATGACGTCGCAGCCGCCCATGGCGGCGGCGTACGCGCCGATGTACTTGCGGACGCGATAGGCGAACACCTGCAACGCCAACTGCGCCTGCGCGTTTCCGAGCAACGCCTGGGCTTCTATGTCGCGCAGATCGCTGCCGATTTGCGACAAGGCTTTCATTCCGCTCTCTTCATAGAGCGCGGATTCGATCTGCTCCGCAGTGAGACCTAGCGTTCGCATCAAATAGGGGTACGCCCCAGGATCGAGGTCGCCGCTTCGGCTACCCATGACCAGCCCTTCGAGGGAAGTCATCCCCATGGAGGTATCGACGGACTGCCCGCGATCGATGGCACAGATGCTGGCACCGTTGCCGAGATGGCAGCTCACGACACGCAGCTCGGTAGGCGGCAAGGCCAGGTGATCGGCGGCCGCCTCCATTACGTGTTGGTGAGACGTGCCGTGAAAGCCGTAGCGCTTCAGCCCTGCATCGCGCCAAGCCTTCGGAACCGCGTAGGTGCAGGCCTGCGACGGCATCGTGCGATGAAACGCCGTGTCGAATACCGCCACCTGGGGCAAGGCGGGCCACCGTTCAGAGGCCATGCGTATGCCCGCCAGATTGCCGGGTTGTGCTGGGGTGCGAGGGGGATGCAGCGCTCGATCGCTTGTTCAACTTCGACGTCGATGCGGACAGGCGCCGCGTAGGCACCTCCCCCATGCGCAATGCGGTGGCCGATCGCGTCGATCTTGCCGATCCCCGCCTCTTCCAGTTTTCTTTGGATGCCATTGAGCGCCTGAGCGATCGACTCGGGTTGGTCGATGTGGGATTCGAGGCAGGGCTGATCGAGCACCAGATCGTAAACGCCGAACTTGACCGACGAGCTGCCCACGTTGATGGCAAGAATGCGGAAGGCATCGGTCATTCGGCAATCCCCGCCTTTACTCAAAGTTGCCAGCGAAAGCTGCGCGGCGCCGCTTCACCCAGGCGCGTCATCTTCAGCGCGATGCCGATGGGAGGGGGCGTTGGCGCGTCGAATAGCAACACGCCTTCGCGGTGATGGCCGCCAGGAGCCGCGCCGTTCCAAGCTGTGGGCTTGAGCACGCGGCCATCGTCGGTCACGAGAACGGTGGTCTGGGTCGGGTCGTCGTTCAGCTGGACACTGTGCGTGTCGAAAACAACGCTGAACTCCCAGCGGGTGTCCGCCGGCCCGCCAAGCTTGGGACTCACCTTGACCGTGAGGCCTTGAACAACGGAAGACTGCGGCGCCAGCGCTGCCGAACTCGGCTGTGCATAGGCGGCGAAAGGAACCCCGACGAAGGCAAGCGCGATCGCAAAGACCCACCTTGCTACGCGAACGTTACATTGGAGTGCGATGAGCATGGTTCAGCATCCGTGCCGGTGATGGCGATGCGCGTCCTCGCCTGCCGGCGAGGCGCCGGTGCCTTGCTCAGCGGGTTGTTGAGACAACGGCTCTTGCTTTCGGCCGTTGCCGCGGATCATCAGGTAAGCCACGCCCGCCAACAAGACGAGCCATATCCAGTTTTGTGTCAGCCAGTTCATTTCATTCTCCGGTAGAAGACATTGATCACGACGGCACTCACAGCAGCACCGCCTTGTTTGAAAGTTCGTTCTTGCGCGCCGCGTCTGCCGGAAAGTGCGCCGCCAAGTGCCGCGCGACCGCCTGAATGCCGCCGACAACGCCGCTTTCGTAGTCCCCGTGTTTGAAGGCCGTCTCCATCTGCCGGCAGACGTTGCGCCATTCCTGGGAATTCACCTTGGCATGGATTCCCCGATCTGCGACGATCTCCACGGCGCGATCCGCAAGCAGCAGATAGATCAGCAGGCCATTGTTGCATTCCGTGTCCCAAATCCGCTGCTGCGAGAACACGTCGATTGCACGCTCCCTGGGTGACTGTCCCTTGAGTAGCGGTGAACCATCCAGCGCGTTCTCCACTGCGAATCGGATATCGCCCACGTGTGTGGCCTCGGCTGCGGCAATCGCCACTTCGATGGCCTTCAGGCTCTTTTGCGGAAAGGCACGACTGACTGCGCCGTGCGTCGTGAGCAAATGCTTGAGGATTCGTCTGATCTTCATCGCTACCACCTTCCCGAGGCGCCGCCGCCGCCGAAGCCCCCGCCGCCGCCACTAAATCCACCGAAGCCGCCGCCTCGCCCGCCCCCGCCGTAGTAGCCGTGCATACCGCGCAGGCCCATGCCGGCGCCCATCAAGGTGATGAACAGTGCAAAGATGCCGGCGATCAGCGAGACGGAAAGTGCGCCGGCGATCAGCCACGCCACGATGCCGACAGCCCCGCCCGTGACCAGTGCCCCAGGAACTTTGCCGAGCTTGGCGCGCAGCACGCCGCCCGCCACAAGCGCAAGAATGAAAAGGATCGGCGCGTATTGCCGGAATTCCCTGATGTCCGCTTCGGTCCCGGGCCCGGCAGTCGGCTGCGGCAGCGCCTCACCGTCGATGACACCGATCATCTGCCCGAGGCCGGCATCGACGCCGCCATAAAAGTCGCTCTGCTGAAAGCGTGGCGTGATAGTCTCGCTGATGATGCGCTTGCTGTTCGCGTCATTGAGCGCGCCCTCCAGGCCATATCCCACCTCGATGCGAATGGCGCGATCGTTCTTCGCGATCACCAGGATCGCGCCGTCGTCGACCTTCTTGCGTCCAAGCTTCCATTGTTCGGCGACGCGCAGCGCGTACTGCGCGATCGCTTCGGGCGCCGTCGAAGGCAGCATCAGCACCGCGAGCTGACTGCCTTTCCTGGCCTCGAAGGCAGTCAGCGTTTGCTCTAACGACGCCTTTTGCTCTGCAGTCAGCGTGCCGGTCTGGTCGATGATGTGGCCCGTTAGAGGCGGTACTGCGACTTCGGCTGCGGCAAGAAACGCCCAACACAATCCGAAGGCGATCAGGAGAGATCTGGCCGCCCGATTCGCCGTGCCGGTAAATTTCACTTCGTCGCTCCGGATGCATCGCCCTTGGGTGCGGCGATGGCGGCATCAAAGGTGACGCTCGGTGGCCTGGAAATTTCTTTCTCGTTCTCGACCGCGAAGTTGGGCTTTTCCTTGTAGCCGAACACGATCGCCGTCAGGTTGGACGGAAACGACCGAACCTCCACGTTGTAGTCCTGCACCGCCTTGATGTATCGATTGCGCGCCACGGTGATGCGGTTTTCGGTCCCTTCGAGTTGGGCCTGCAGGTCGCGGAATCCCTGATTCGCCTTGAGGCTCGGATAGCTCTCGGAGACCGCCATCAGCCGGGACAGCGCGCCGGTCAATTGACCTTGCGCTTGCTGGAATCGCTGGAATGCAGCGGGGTCGTTCACCAGTTCCGGCGTAGCCTGGATCGAAGTTGCCTTCGAACGAGCCTCGATCACTTTGGTCAGCGTGTCCTGTTCGAACTTGGCTTCGCCCTTGACCGTCGCGACGATGTTGGGCACCAGGTCGGCGCGGCGCTGGTATTGGTTGACCACTTCGGACCAGCTTGCCTTGACCTGTTCGTCGGCGGTCTGGAACGTGTTGTAGCCGCAGCCTGTCAACAAAAGAGTGGCCCCCGCGAGCAGGGTGATGATGAGCTTACGCATTGTGATTTCTCCTGAGAAGTTCGTGAGCTGAGATATCTAGCCGGTCGCCCGCGATCTCGCCGTCGCGCGCGGGCCCCCAAACGCGAAGGGCAAGTAGAGCGCCGGCGCCTAGCACGAGCGCCGCGGCCCAGAACGGTGCCAGCGGATGCCATCCGAACAGCGCCCCCGCGCTTACCGAACCTAGAGCCTGACCGAGATTGCCGGCGGCAGCTTGTCGACCCAGCAGAGCGCCTCGCGCTGCAGTGTTCCGCTCCAGCAGTTCGTAGGACAGCACCGGCCCCACCATGCCGATGCCTGTGGAGACCACGGCAATCAACAAGCCCAGCGCCGCCGCGTCGGGCACCACGAAAGTGAACGTCAACGCCAGCGCCGAAGCAGCAAAGGCAGCGGCCATCCAGCGCTGGTTGATGCGCCGTCGAACGGCCTCGAGCAGCAGCGTGGACTGGGCCGCGAGCATAGCCAGGCTGCAGGTCACGAACATCAACGCCATGGTGCTGCTGGCCAGGCCCAATGTCTGACCGCCGAAAAGAGTGAAGCCGACTTCGAAGATACCGACAGAAAACGAGGCGAGCAGTGCCACCCCCATCGACGCGTGGACAAACCGACGGCGTTCGAGCGAGACTTGCTCTATCTCGTCGCGAGAAATCGGGGCGCGTTGATGGCTCTGTTGCAGGACAACGAGCAGAAGCAGGGGAATACCGGCAACTGACACAGCGAGTGCAGGCCAATTGGTCATGGCGGCCATGCGTCCCACAGGCATTCCCATGATCGGTCCCGCAAACCAGCTGCCGAAGCCCGGGCCGGCGAGAAAGCCGACAAACGAAGCACTACCGAGGAGCACAAAGCGGCGACTTCTCTCCACCGGGGTGCTGATATCGTCGATATGCGCCTGCGCGGTCGGCACCACAGCGGCAGCGCCCGCGCCGGCCAGAAAGCGCGCCGCGTACACGACGGTCAGATTCGGTGCCAGCGCTGCGGCGGCGGCCCCGAGAAGGAACATCGCGAAACCCGCAGCCAACACCGTCATTCGGCCATGCCGATCCGACAGGCGTCCCCACGCAGGGGCGAAGATGAACAGCGCGCCGGTGTACACGCCACCGAGCATGCCGACGTGCCACGCAACTACGGAGCGCGGTGCCTCGGGAAGATACTGCGCGAGATAGAGCTGAAGCAACGGCAATCCCGCGCCGTAACCCAGCGCCACGACGAACACCATTGCGGTCAGGAGCAGCATCGCACGCCGGGCATCTGCACTCGCACGATCCGGGGCAAGGAAAACGGGAGCCGCCAACTTGGTCACGCGTGCCACCTCCAGCCCGCGGCCGGCGTATTGCTGTTGTTCATGGGTTCGCCTCTCTCAAATGGACCGATCGAGGCAGAAAGTGGAGGTACACCATGACGCTCAGTAGCGCGGCAAAGAAGCACCACACGGAGATGAACCAGATCGCGTAGAAGTAATACGCCGCGCCGAATGCCAGCAGTGCCAGCAGGCCGAAGACCTTGACCGTGCGATGCGAGGACAGCACCAGGCTCACGGTGGTCGCTAGCAAGTACAGCGTCATCGAAACCGCGGCAAAAAAATGCGGCGACACGTATTCGACGTGCTGACCGGTCGGTCTGGAGACCACCGGAAACTCAACCAGGATGTACAAGAGGTAAGCCCCCACGGCCATTCCGGCGGCGGCGAATACCAACAGCGTTTGCCGGCGGCGTCCCGGTGGCTCGACCAGCAGCACGGTGAAGGGCACGTAAACCGGCCACAAGACGTGCGAAAAGAACGTGTAGAAGTACGTCATCACCGTGTTGAGCAATGGCGCTTCGTGACTGAAGGTGAGCCAGATCACGCCCTCGGTCAGCTGCTGGACGGCGAACAGGAGCGGAATGGCCGCGAACGCAAGCTCGCGTGGCTCGCGCACTAACTTCAGCGTGAGCGCGCCAAGTCCCAGCAAGACGGCGCCCGCCGAGAAACTGGCTGCGGCTGAGAAGCACATTCCTGGTCCTGTTCAATTTTCGTGGTGCAGCAACGTGGTACGGGCCACCAATTCAATCTCGCGCGCTTGCGTCGGCACCTTCACGAAGATGCGAAAGCGGTAGGGTCCAGCCCGTACCACCGGAAATACCTCGCCGTAGTTAAGCTGGTCGCCGACCTTCATCGGCGTGAGGGACTTGGATTCCCCAGCCGGCCGCGCGGGTTGCATCACCTGGACACGCACGGCGGCGTCTTCAATTCGAGAGCCGTCGCTGTTGAAGACGGCAACCATCAAGTGCTGGGACCGGTCGTCCCGCCAATTCGGGCCGTGCACCGTTTGTGGAGCCCGTTTGTCCCACACCACCGCGGGCGGCAACACGCCCCAATAGACCACAAGGCCGTCCCGCTCCAGATGGGACTGCGCCAGAGCCGCGCCCGACCCGATCGACAGGACGACGAGCACCAGGAGCGAATACATTTCTGCACGGAATATTGACAAGGTCGTGGGGCGAAATGCGGTTTTCATGAGTGGGCTTTCGAGTAAGGCTGTCTGCGATGATCTTGAGGTGCTTGCCGCAGCTGTGACTGATGCCACGTGAGGTGCTCGTACACGCCGCTCCAATACGTGCCGAAGGCGAAGCCGAAAAGCAATTCCTCCATCGGCAATCCCAACGGCTGCCAAGGCAGTAATGCGTCGAGATTCCAGACGATCGCAATGTAGCCGGGCCACAGCGATCCCAGTCCGAGGAGGAACACCGAGTACAGCGCAAAGAAGATGATCCCGCCAAAGAGCGCATTGCGCCAGAGGTCGGGCCGACAAATGAGTGTCGCCACCGTGCCGGCAAACATCGCGGCTATGCCCGGGTAGATTGGATTCCAGCGCAATCCGAGCAAACTTCCGAATACAAGGAGCGGGCTTGCCAAGGCCAGCAGGTGCCAACGATGCCGTGGTGAGGTATGAGCCGCATTGTCCATGCTTCTTAACTGCACGGGAACCAGCGTGCGATAGGCGGCCACGCCGAGCCCTCCGATAGCAAAACAGAAGATGACGCTTTCGATATCGAAGCCGGTGCGCTGAGCCAGATTGAAGAGGCTGGGCGGATTCCAGTACGCGGGCACGAACAACGGTTCGGTCAAGCCAAAAGGCGCTGTCAACGCACTGGCCCAAAGCATCGGGCGGCGAAGGTCCGGCCGTGCGATGAACAGCAGGGCCCAGGGCACCATGAACGAGTAAGCCCAGATCAGCCATGTGTGGCGAAATGACGGATCTGGAAGCAGCATGGAACTGCCTTCAACGGCCGGTTGCATACAAGTCGCGTCGAGACATCGGCACCGGCCATTGGCCGCGATCGCGCGTGGACGCGAGAGAGTCTTGTACACGCCGGTGGCACCGGTTTCGATCACCGGCCGGCGATCCCTTCGGAACGTGGACGGCATCGTTCCACAAGCGCAGGACGCGCGCAGACTCGAACCCCCGCAGCGGCCGCTCGAAAATCCGCATCACCGGTGCGGATGGTAGCGTGTGGTTCATGGCATCAGCGCGGCGGGTCGTGAGGGGTCCCGGCCGAGATTGCGAACTCGATTTCGCGCGGCCGGTCCGGACATGCGGACATTGCAGTTCCTTCAATGAGCGGCACCGGACCGGGCTTGCGACTGGAAGTTCGGAATGAACCGTGGAGTCCGCGCTGCGTAGCTCGTCCACTGTTCACCGAACACACGCTGCCCCTGCTTCTCTTCCGTCATGGCTAGACGCACGTACATGAAGCACAAGACCGGAAACATGGCCAGAGTCAAAATCGTTGGCCATTGCAGCAGAAATCCGAACATGATCAGCACGAACGCTACGTATTGCGGGTGCCGGATTCGCGCATAGGCACCGGTGGTGGCGAGTGTTCCTTTTTGCTGAGACTGGTAAAGCACCGACCACGCAGCCGACAGCAGCCAGAAACCGCCGCCGATGAACACATAACTCAGCAAATGGAATGGGCCGAAATGCGGATCGATTTTCGTGCCCATCATGACTTCGAGCAGATGGCCGGCGTCATGCGAGAGGAAGTCAACACCGGGAAATTTCGTCGTAAGCCAGCCCGAGAGCAGGTAAATGGTCAGCGGGTAGCCATACATCTCTGCGAACAATGCGACGATGAAGCCCGAGAAAGCGCCGAAGGAGCGCCAGTCGCGCGGGCTCTGCGGCTTGGCGAAACTGAAGGCGAAGATGATGAATACCAATGAGTTGATGACGACCAATGTCCAGAGGCCATACGCGGGAGAGGTTGTCGTGTGATCCATGTGATTGACTCCTCGAATTCAATGATGATGGTGGGCGACCGGCGGCGCGGAAGTGTTCGACTGCGACGGATTGACGGTCGGCGGCAGCTCATCGCTGCGCCGTGGCTCGTCGTCGGCGCCATGGCTGCCGTGCCCGCCATGTCCGTGGAACAAGTGCATCAGCGGGCACGCGGCGAGCAGCAGGTACGGCAACCAGCCATACAGATGGGCGCGATGCTCCGTTAACAGGAAGTACAACGCCACCAACGCGAATCCGGCGAATATCCAGGTGGAGGCGGCGCCGCGCTGGGCATTGCGAGGTGAGGATCGGGTTTTCATGGAACGGTCCCTTCAGAATTCGATGCAATTACCATAAGGCTTCAAGATGTGGCTTCATTTGACATTGAGCAAATCAGAAGGAGTGGCTCATGCCGCGTAAATTCGTTCGAACACAAGTTCGGCCGCCAGGTCTCGCATTACTCGCCACGACTCGATACCGCGTTCGGCCGAATCGGCCAGGGTGCGTTCCATGCGGTACCAGGGATTGCTGTCGCGGCCTGTGTCTTCGGCACCGCTCTCCGTCAATCCGCGCGCCAACCAGGGTAGCCATGACAGCGCGGGCACGGTTCGGTTGGACCACGCCATGCGGCTGGTGCGCATCGGGTGCATCTGCTCCATCAAGTGGGCGGTCTGCCGAGTTGCCGACGCACGCACGAGCGGTGACACCCACGTCGAATAGATCCGGTCGAGCTGCCGGGACAGCGCGTCGACTTGCTCGAAGCTCGCCGGTGACGTTTCGAAATGAATATCTTCCAGGTGCCGCGGTTCAAAGTGCGCGCGCGGCACCTCGTCCGATGCGGCGCCGTCGTCCAGCTTCATCTCGTACAGCCCGGGCAGCAGCGCCTGGATTTTTGCAGCGTTGTGCAAAATGGCGCGGTGCTCGCGCTTGGCCACGTCGGCTGAGACGAAGATCCCGAGATGACCGACCTTCTGGTTGAGCAAATAGACGATGCGCTGATCGGCGGCGACCAGCGCCTGCGTCGACTTGTACGCCGAGCGCAGCCAGCTCAGCGCCTGGTGCGGTGGTGTGATGTTGTCGCCATAGGAGCTGAAGATCACCAGGGGCGTGCGGATTTGGGTCAAGTCGGCGTGGCGATGAGCGTCCACCATCACCTTCGCGTCCTGCAGCTCGTTGCCGACGAAAAGGTCGCGCACGATCGAAAGGATTTCCTCGCGCCCGAGGAAGTAGAAGCCATTCCACCAGCGCTCGAACTCCAGGAAGCGGTCGTGCTCGCGTTCGGGTTGCGCGAACAGGCTGTCGTACTTCTTCCACACGCCTTCAGGGCGCAGATTCTCGAAATTCTGCACGAGCCAGGCGCCGTCGAACCGCCCCGCGCCCAGGTCCGCAAGCAGGTGCGCAGGCCAGACACCACCGGTGAAGCCACCGGCCAGGCGCATGGGGTTGATGCCGCGTTCGCCGGCCCAGTACGACAAGGGCGATCCGTTGAGCACCGCCAGTCCGGCTTTGTGATTACAGTGAGACAGCGCCAGCGTTACGGCCCAGCCGCCCTGGCAATTGCCGTAGACAATCGGCGGTTTGCCGCGGTGGCGCTGTGCCACGATATCGATAAATCGGGTCAGCGTGTCGATTACCGCGCCCAAGGTCTGGCCCTCTACCGGCTCGGGATCGAAGACGACGAAGTAGGTGGGATGGCCTTCCAGCAGCGCCATGCCGACTTCGGAATCGCGCTTGAAGCCACCGATGCCAGGCCCGTGACCGGCTCGTGGGTCAACCACGATCACCGGCGCCGCGCCGCGCTTCACATGTTTTTCCCAAGCGTCGGTGCCGCACCGCGTGATGCGCAGCAAGCGATAGTTGGACGGCGGCGTGAACTCGCTTCCTTCGGCCACTGTCTCTGATTCGAAGTGCAGCAACGGTGGCATGCCGGCGGCCGCGTGCTGCTGCATATCCGTCGCCCGCTCACGCAGCGTGTCCATGGTGACCACACTGCGCCAAGCCGCATCGGCCCAATAGCGAGACCATGCATCGAAGCCCCAGGCACGTGATGCTGCGTTGCTCTTCTCTTGTGTCATAGACTGCTCCCTGCCAAGGCTTCAGCGACCGGCGCAGCAGCCGCCGGCCCCTTGCCTTCCGCCACCCTGCCCGCAACCGCACATGGGGTCTTCTGTCTTGCACTTTGTCCGTGCGACGGCGCTCGGTTTACCTTGCAGGGGCCCCGCCGCGTAGCCCGCTGCCCCAATCGCCGTGATCATCGCTGGGACACTGTCCGCCGCGGCGCCCTGGGTCGTGACCTTGGCCACCCCGCGCGACAAATCGATCTGCACCGCGCTGACCTCGGGCACCTTCAGCAGAGCGCGCGTTACGCTCGTGACGCACGAGCCGCAGCTCATGCCTTCGACTTTGAGTTGGACCGTTTCCATACAGGTGTCCTTGAATTGAACATTCGGCAACAGGGGGCCCCAGCTCACATGAGCTTGTGAAACCTGGCGTGGTCGTGGCCCTTTATGGACTCGGTTTTTTTGGGCGCGCTGGCATCCGCGGGAGCGTCCGAGGCCATGGCGCACTTCGCGGACATCGGCATCGGTGTTCCCTTCTCGGCGCCGTGGTCATGACGGGCCATTTGTTTGCCGCAGTCCATGGGCATCAAGGCGGCCGAAGCAGCTTCGGCCGGCGCGGGCGCCGCCTCACCTGCAGCGTAAGCCGTGGACAAGCCGATGGCAGCCACTGCGAGAACGAAGGCGACATTGCGCACTGACATGATTGAACTCCTTGGCGTTGTTGCGAGTGCCGCGCCGCTTTACGGCATCGACCGGATACAACCGTTGCATCACTGTTCCCACTGTAGAAGCCGCAAGCTCGCTCGGTGCTGACCGGCAGATTACAAATTCGTTATCCAGCCTCGGCGCATGGTTGCAGCGCGCCGGGCCGAGGTCGCTCTAGATCTGCTGCTTATGGACCTTGCCGTGATCGTGACCGGCAGCGGACTTTGCTTTCGCGCCCGACGCTGCCGGCGTTGCCGCGCAGGGAGCGGCCGCCTTGGGAGTTGGAGTGCCTTTCCCGGCCCCATGGTCATGGCGTGGGATCGCCCTTGGGCAGCCTGCCGACGCAGATGCGGCGGCCGTTGGCGGAACAGCTTCGGAGTCGGTGCTGCCAGCCGCGTGGGCAGCGTAAATGCCGGTGAGTGCGAGAGCGAGAGCGAGAGTGAAATTGCGGGGTGACATAGGTGAACTCCGTGACATTGTTGAGATTGCCGCGCGAAATAGCGCGGCCCGACACCGCGTGATTGCCGATTCCAAAGTCGTTGCCAGGCCGCGATGGCCAGCCGATTGAATTTCATATGCGCTCGCATTGATTGACGAAGATCAAGCAAATATTGGTTGTCGATGCCCCGGCATGAGCTCGCACTCCCTGTATGCAGCCGACGCACCAATGTGCAACGCGGTTGCGCCTGGCTGGTGCGTGACGAGATGACGATTTTGTAATCCCGCGGTCAGCCCGTCGTCGGGCACCGCGCCCTAAATTCAATTCCGTGATGCAGGGATTGCATCCGGCTGATCCTCTGAGGAGCAGCAATCTTCAACCTAACCGGAAGGATCCATCATGAAATCGTTCAACTCCATCCTCCTCGCCGCATTGTTCGCGGCAATCTCGATCCCGGCCGCAGCGTTTGCAGCCACCGACGAGGACACGACGGGTGTCGTCGTTCACAGAGGAGAGATCGGCACCGTTGATCACACCCCGTTCAAGGGAACCAAAAGCAGAGCGGAAGTGAAGAAGGAACTGGACGTCGCGCACAAGGCCGGCACCCATCAAATGGGCGGCGAAGTGACGGTCGTGACACCGGAGAAGGCCACCGTGACGAAGTCCCAGGCGCAGGTCAGGGCGGAACTGGACGCAGCGCACAAGGCCGGCACGCACCAAATGGGCGGCGAAGTGACTGTGGTCGCGCCGGACAAGGCGGCGGCGCTGTCCAAATGAGCGAGACGGGCGCGCATGGCGCGTGCCCCGAGTCTCGTGACGATTCGACGTTGACAAAGATCAACCGCGCGCGGGCCGCCGTCGCTTTCAATCGAAAGCTGCGGTGCCAGTGACATTGAAACGGAACGCATGATGAAGACGACACCCCCAGCCTCCCGCCGCGATCTATTGCTCGGACTTGGATTGATGTCGCTGAGCGGCATGATCTCAGCTGCAATGCTGACACTGGGCAAGGAGGCAGCCGCTATCGATGTGAAAGTGTGGAAGGACCCGAACTGCGGTTGCTGCAAGGACTGGATCACGCACCTGGAGGCCAATGGCTTCAGGGTTCGCGTAAACCTCGGGGGTAACGATGCAGCGCGCACGCGACTCGGGATTCCGCGGAGTCTGGCGTCGTGCCACACCGCGCTTGTCGGCGGTTACGCCATCGAGGGCCATGTGCCGGCGCGCGACATCCGCCGCCTACTACGCGAAAAGCCCGCGGCGGTTGGCTTGTCGGTGCCAGGCATGGTCATTGGTTCACCGGGAATGGATGGCCCGGAGTACGGCGTCCGCAAGAATCCGTTCAGCGTGATACTCGTCGGCAAGAACGGCGGTGCGACCGTCTATCAAGAATACGAAGGCAACAAAGTCTAGTCAAAGGAAAGAGAGCCCTGCAGTCGCAGAGCCCAGGGCTCTGCGACTGCTCAACTCACTGGGTATTGCTCGTCGTGCTGGCGGCGTTCGGCCTGGTTCCAGTTCAAGCTGGGTTTCGGATTGCGGCCGATGCCGCTGCGAACCTCTTGCCGCGTGCGCGTCCTTTGCACGGGGCCGGGAACGTAGCCGATCTCACCTTGCACATACGTGGCGGTGTCGGTCGCGTAGGCCGCGGTCAGGCCGGTGGCGGCGACTGCAAGAACGAGAACCAGTGTGCGAACTGAGATGATTGAGCTCCTTGCCATGGTTGCGATTGTCAATCCTTCGGGACCGGCCGGATGCTACGGTCCATAAGTAACTCGCTAACAAAAGGAACGCTAAACAATGGAACACGGTCAATCCACCCGCGAAGGTCATCATCGCGCCCATATGAATGTCGGCGGCGCCCAATCAGCCGGTGCAGTGGGTCCCGCTGACCCGGGATCCGTCTACGCCTGCCCCATGCACCCTGAGGTTCGGCTGGAACACCCTGGCAGCTGCCCCAAATGCGGGATGACACTTGTACCGGTGGCTCAAGACAAGAATCGGGCTACGCCGGGCTCGCCGCAACCCTCGGCTCACGCAGGTCATCCGCATGAGCACGCCCATGGGACCATGGCGCAGATCGAGGCTGCCGGCGCGGCGGCAGCGCCTACAGGAATCGTTTACACGTGCCCCATGCATCCGCAGATTCGGCAGGATCATCCGGGCAGCTGCTCGATCTGCGGGATGACACTCGAACCGTTGATGCCTGAACTGGACGAAGGCGAAGACCTTGAGCTGATTCAGTTCCGCCATCGTTTCTGGTGGACGTTGCCGCTGACTGTCGTGGTGACTGTGCTCGCGATGCTCGGCCATTCCTCGGGCTGGTTCTCGGTGAGCACCCAAAGCTGGATCGAGCTTGCTTTAGCCACGCCTGTCGTACTTTGGGCCGGTTGGCCCTTTTTCGATCGAGGCGCGCGATCGATCGTCTATCGCAGCCCCAACATGTGGACCCTGATCGGGTTAGGCACCGGCGCCGCGTATGCGTACAGCGTGGTTGCGACAGTTGCGCCGCAGGCGTTCCCCTCGTCCTTCTACTCGATGGGCCGAGTGTCGGTCTACTTCGAAGCTGCTGCAGTCATCATTTCGTTGACCCTGCTGGGCCAGATCCTCGAGTTGAAGGCACGATCCCAGACGTCCGCCGCGATCAAGTCGCTCCTTGGGCTCGCGCCCAAAACGGCGCGTCGCATCGCCACTAACGGCAGCGAAGAGGACGTCCCGCTGGCACAGGTCCACGTGGGCGACGTGCTGCGCGTGCGTCCGGGGGAAAAGGTGCCGGTCGACGGCGTGGTCGTTGAAGGCCAGAGTGCGTTGGATGAATCGATGCTCACCGGCGAGCCGCTGCCGGTTACCAAACGTTCGGGCGACAAGCTGATAGGCGCAACCATCAATGGGGGCGGCTCGCTGGTCATGCGTTCCGAGAAGGTTGGCTCCGCGACGGTGTTGTCGCAGATTGTGCAGATGGTGGCGATGGCACAGCGCTCAAGGGCGCCTATGCAGCGGATGGCCGACGTCGTCGCGGGCTACTTTGTCATGGGCGTGGTGAGCATTGCCTTGATCACGTTCTTCACGTGGGGATTTTTTGGCCCGCAACCCAGCTGGGTTTACGGGCTCATCAACGCAGTCGCAGTGTTGATCATCGCGTGTCCCTGCGCATTGGGTCTGGCGACGCCGATGTCGATCATGGTCGCGACCGGTCGCGGCGCAACGCATGGGGTGTTGTTTCGTGATGCGGCCGCCATCGAAAACCTGCGCAAGGTCGACACGCTGATCGTCGACAAGACAGGCACATTGACAGAGGGCCGTCCTGCGTTCGAGCGCGCGGTGGCCGGCCAAGCTTTCGGCGAAGAGGAAGTGCTGCGCCTGGCGGCAAGTCTGGATCAGGGAAGCGAGCACCCCTTGGCGTCGGCAATCGTCGCGGCGGCACGCGAACGCAAGCTGGCGCTCGTTACCGCCGAGCAATTCGATTCCGGCTCGGGCATTGGCGTGCGCGGGGTCGTCGAGGGCCGCGCCTTGGCACTTGGCAACACCACATTGATGGAGCAGTTGGGCGTAGACGTTTCACCGCTCGCCCAGCAAGCCGAGGAATTGCGAAGCCAGGGCGCGAGCGTCATGCACCTAGCGGATGGGAACCGCCTGGTCGGGCTGCTCGCGGTTTCCGATCCCGTGAAGGCCACGACCCCAGCGGCACTGCAGACCCTGCGTGACATGGGGCTTCGTGTGGTGATGGCCACTGGCGATGGCCTGACAACGGCGCGCTCCGTTGCCGCACGGCTCGGGATTGACGAGGTGTACGGAGAGGTGAAGCCTCAAGACAAATTGCAGCTCGTCGAGCGGCTGCAGAACGAAGGGCGGGTGGTTGCCATGGCCGGCGACGGCATCAATGATGCGCCTGCACTGGCGCGCGCGGATGTCGGCATTGCGATGGGAACTGGCACCGACGTGGCGATGAACAGTGCGCAGCTCACGCTGGTCAAAGGCGACCTGCGCGGAATCGCGACGGCGCGCGAGTTGTCTGAAAGCACGGTCACGAACATGAAGCAAAACCTGGGCTTCGCGTTCATCTACAACGCACTCGGCGTGCCGCTTGCCGCTGGTGTCCTGTACCCCCTTACCGGGTGGCTGCTCTCGCCCCTGATTGCCGCGTTGGCAATGAGCCTGAGCTCTGCGTCAGTGATCTTCAATGCGTTGCGGCTGCGCAAGGCACGCTGACTACGCTGTTCTACGCTGGAATTGGATTGCCGGGCCCAGTGTGCGCTCGCACTGAATTCGTCGCTCCCGATCAAAGCAACGGGACCGCTTGACATTTGTCAGTCTAATGAGCCAGTGGCGCTCATAGAGTGGGTTCCTCGTCAACTGTCCTCCAAAGGGAATCCAAATGTTCGGTCGTACTCTGCTCATCTCATCAGCCATCGCGTTCACCTCGGCAGCGTTCGCGCAGCAAGCGGCCCCGGCCGCGGCCGCAGCATCTGCAGCGGACAATTCGGCTGCCGCAGCCGCCAAGCCCAAGGCATCTGCGGCCTCCGAACCGGCCAAGGAAAAGGTCAAGGCCCACGATCACCTCAAGTTCCACAAGAATCAGTGAGCCGCGTCACCGGACGCTGAGGTGCGTCGATCGATGAAGAAAGAGCCGCACGCGCGGCTCTGTCGCTTTCTCTGCTCTCGCCGTCGTCGTCAATCGACACCTCGTTGGTATGCACTCGTGCCCGCCCTCTCGTGGGAAGACGCCTTGAGCGTCACGGAGTGACTGCCCATCAAAGCGCCCGGCGCCGGATAGAGCGACGATGCGGACGGAGCGCGTGCCGTCACAGGCCGAAAATCGCCGGCCACCAGACGACACCCACGCAGAGGCTGCCCGTCATGCCCGGCAGCAGCGGGATCCAGCGACGCGTCGCGACGATCCCTTGACGCGCCAAGATGCGATCGGCCAGCCAGATGCTCCAGATCACGCCCAGCAGGAACAGCCCGCCCTTGACCGCATGGACGCCGGCCAGACCCCAGGGCGAGCCCTTGATCGGTTCGAACAGCATGCCCCCGAGTCCGATGACCAGCGACATCATGGCGACGGGCGCGTATTGATAGCCGAGTTCTGCAAAGCGCTGCTTCAGGGTACCACTGCCACCCACCAGGCCGGACAGGCGCGCCGACGCATGGGTCGCGGCTGCAAGCAGGATCGTCATGGCCGCCATGCAGGCGAGCATGAAGCCGACGATCATGACGAAATCGAGCCACAGGAAGACCTCAGCCCGCTGCGGATGGACGCTCACGAGCCAGGGCGAGCCGACCTTGAGCAGCCAGTCCCATTGATGCTCGATGGCCCAGGCGCCGATGGCCTGCCTCCACTTCTGGTACTGCGGCAGGACGAGCCAGAGGAACGCGCCCAGCGCGACGCCGGTGTCGAGGAACAGGAACCATGCCTCGACCGGATTGGCGCGGTGATCGCGAATCTGCTCGATCTCCACGCCCGGCCGGCGAAAATGCATCCGTACGCTGCCCTTTGCCTTCGGATTGACGCATCGGAAGCACTCGATGCAGTGGCGAGATTCGCTCTTGCGCGGGAGGTCAATCAGGGTGGGACAGACGCCCTTTTCGCTGTAGCTGTCCTCCCCCGGCAGCCGGACGGCCGGGGTGAATTGCACAGCGCCCATGCGCGAGTAAAGGCCCAGGACGCGGCCGATGGGACAAGCATGCCGGCACCACGCGCGCTTTCTTCGCCCGTAAAGGAAACCGATCAAGAGGGCTGCGACCATGGTGCCGCCGAAGACGCCGGCTGCGGCTTCGGGATGGTCGCGCACGCCGAGCGTCTGGCCCAGGACGGTCGTCACGATGAAGCTGATGACGGGCGTGCCTTCCCAGCGGAGCCAGCCTGGGATCGGGCGTTGCAGGCCGACCTTGTTCACCCATTCGGAGGCCGCGCCCATTGGGCACAGGATGCCGCACCAGGAGCGCCCAGTGAAGATCACCGACAGGAACAGCAGCGGAAACCACAAGCCCCAGACGGCGTAGTTGGCAAAGGTCGTGAAGTGCGTGAACGGCGTCGCGCCTTCTGGCGGCTCGGGCAGCAACAACGGCACGAACATGATGGCGACGAAGACCACGAACATCGTCGCGTGCACCCAGCGCAGCCAGGGGCGGATGCGGACGAAGAAGGATTCGACCGCGGCCGCCCATCGGTCGTCGGTGCGGGGCTGGGGGCGCGTTTGCTTGGCACTCGCAGGGCAACTGCGTCCGCAGGCGGTTTCGGCCATCCCGTTCATACTGTGCCCCTTGCCCGTCGAAACGCGTGCGAGTCCAGCCGAAGCAGGCGCCAGATCATGAGGGCCCAGAACACCAGACTGGCGCCAAGGAGCACGCCCGCGGGCCGGGAGCGAAAGCCCGTGAAATCGGCGAGCAGGCGACCGGCACCCCGGCCGTCGTCAAGCACGGCAGAGATGTCCCACACCGGGTCGATCAGCGGGTCGAGCCAGTCGAGGGCGATCATCCGATCGACGCCATTGGCCAGAAGGGCATGGGCGATCAGCAGCAGCAGGATCTCGCTCACCCGGAAGAGCGTGCGGTAGTTGAGGAAGCCAGCGCCGCGCGCCACGATCCAGCTCGTCGCCGCAGCCAGCACGAACCCGGCGATGGCGGCCACGATCAGCAGGCCGAGCGAGTCACCGCCGACTTCGGCCGCCAGGCCGTAAAGAAACACCACGGTTTCGCCGCCCTCGCGCGCTACCGCCAAAGCTGTGATGGCTCCGATGCCCAGGGCGCCTGCCGCGCGGCCGGCACTTGCCTCAAGTTCCCGCTTCATCGTCATCCCGTGACGGTGCATCCACCACACCATCTGCACGATCAGGGCAGATGCGATTAGGACCATGGCGAGCTGAAAGACATCCAGCGACTGGCCAGCGAACCGGCCCTGTGCTGCATAGGTCGCGAGCCCGATCAGCATCGCCAGCGCTACGCCGGCGCACGCGCCCAGCCACAAGCCGTGCCGCAGCGGACGCGGCTGCTCCTGCCGCGCGATCCACGAAAGCAGCACGCCGATCACGAGCATGGCTTCCAGGCTTTCGCGCCAGACGATGACGAGTACATTCAGCATCGGAACCTCACTTGGCAATGAGCAGCATCACGCCCGTGTCCACGTGGAACTCGTCGATGAAGCGATAGGTGCCCGGCTTGAGCGGATGGATGACGATGAACGACGTGGCTCCCGGCCCAAGCACCTTCTCGACCCGCAGATCGAGGTTTTCGAACTCCACCGGCCCACGGCCGTCGTTGGTCAGCGTCAGCTTGATCTTCTGGCCGGCCGGCACTTCCAGTCGGTTCGGCAGCAGTCGGCCGTCCTTGGCGACGACGTGGAACGTCGGCAGCTCGGCCGCGCTCGCGAGGAGCCACCCGAAAGTCAGACCGGTGGCCAGTGCGACGGCGGCAGGCAGCGCTCGGGCCTTCATCTTAGAACCCCACCTTGGCCCGCAGCCCCGCCACCGTAATGGCCTGCGCTGCGCCGTCTGCGCCAGGACGGCGGATCCACTGGATGTCAGGCGTCAGTTCGAAACGGCTGTTGACCCTGTAGCGGTAGTAGAGCTCGAGCTGCTCCTCGCTGCCCGATGCCTGGTAGCCGAAGTCGGCGATGCCGTCGCCGTTGGCGTCGATGACCAACGAGTCATTGCGGAACCTCCGGCTCGTTCGCAGGGCGCCGACGGCGAAGCCCAGGCTGTCGGCGGCTCGCTTCCACGGTCCGCCGGTCAGTTCGGCCCCCGCGGTGAGTGCGCGATCGAAGCGCACGTTGCCCCGCAGCTGGTGGCCATAGCGGCCGAACAAGGTCAGGTCGTCGGCGACCTTCTGATCGGCCGAGACCCCGAAGCCCACGTGGTGCCGCTCTGCGTTGTCGTAGCCGACGCCGCGGCCGTTGCGCCACAGGTAAGCCCGGTAGTTGCCGGGCAGGTAGTTGAAGCGAGCCGCCGACTGGGCCTGCAGGATGATCAGCGGTGACCCAAGGCCGCGACCGAAGTTGGCGCCATTGGCCGTGCGGTTGCCCGCAGTGCCGAACAGCCCGAGGGAAGTCCCCCATTCGGCGCCTTTGTCGCGCTCGTTCCTGTATTGCAGGATCGCGCCAGGTGCAAAGCCATACAGGTCCGCGCCGATGTCGCCGCCGGAGTCGAGCAGCGGGTTGTGCACGAAAACGTTGTTCAGGAACTTGCTGGACTCGTCGTCGGCCGCCGCGTTCTGGTCGAAAAAGACGAACGGATCGATCTTGCCGAACGTGATGTGCAGGTGTTCCCGGGCGCTGGTCTTGGAGCCCTGCCCATCGAGGAGAGGGACCTTGAGCTGGTACCAAGCTTGCGCCAGGATGCCGAACGAATCGTCGGCCGCGACGCTGCCGACCCGGAACGCCGTCGAATTGGGCGTGCCGGTGTAGGTGGGGAGCAGACGGACGCCTTCTCCCTGGCCGAGGCGCAGATGGGCGAAGATCTGGCCGTCCGTGTTTCCTATCTCGCCGCCGGGCAGCGTCACCGAGACGTCGCCTCTATAGTTGGCGAGCGTCTCGCGTTCGCCCGAGGCCGTGCCGCCCGCAATGGCGCTTTGCATCACGCCAGTGAGGCTCGCGCCGACCGTGATCCCTTCGAGCGACTCGATCTGGCGCGCCTGCTTCCGCATCGACAGTGTCTGGATTTCCACCGCCTTGAGCCGCGTCGCCATCTCCGGCTCCTTCTCGCTGACGCGATCGGAAGCGAGCGCCCTTTCCATGTCCTGATTGTGATTCTCAAGCACCTCCAGCCGTTGGGCCAGCCGCCTGACTTCTGCTTTCAGCGCCTGGATGTCTTCGCCTGCGAAGGCGGAGCCTCCCATGAGGGCAAGCGCCAGAGCGATGCGCGTGATCCGCATTTCAGTAGCCGCCCTTCTTGCCCACACCCGTGAAGCTGAACTCCCACTCGGCCTCGACGGGCTTGAACCAGGGGCGCACGCCGGTCGCGCGGTCCGTGTGGCGGCCAAAGTGGCCGCCCAAGTGGTTTTCCTTGGCGTTGGGCGGGTAAATGACGAGCTTCAGCTTGTACTTGCCCGGGCCCTTGAGTTTGACGTTGTCGCCGTAATGAGGACCGTCCGACGCGACCATCGGCATCATGTCGCCCTTGATGACTTCACCGCCGGGCAACTTGGTCAGCTCGTACTTCACCAGAACGTGAGGGATCCACATGCCTTCGGCAAACCCGTTCGTGTTGCTGGACAGTGCGCGGACGTCGGCCTCGAGGTGAATGTCAGAATCGGCGGCCCTTTTCATGGAGCCCTCGGGCTCCATTTCGATCGGTTGCAGGTAGACGGCTGCCACCTCCATGCCCGCCACGCTTTGCGGAGAGCCGATCGGGTATTCGAGGGCATAGGCTGAGAGGCTGAGGCATGCGGCTGCAAGGCCAGGGCCGAAGCGGCGGGTCAGAGTCATGTGAGATGCCTTT
This sequence comes from Burkholderiales bacterium, assembly GCA_025361305.1. Lineage (GTDB taxonomy): Bacteria > Pseudomonadota > Gammaproteobacteria > Burkholderiales > Burkholderiaceae_C > Ramlibacter. Next base: position 2,793 of record JANYAN010000417.1, on the reverse strand, counting down.
GATTCTTCGAGCTAATGCTAACGATTCGCATTTGCATTTACTTTGACTCAGATCAACGTTCGGTTGGGACCAGCGTGCCGGCTGGATTGGGCGTTCCAGGGGCCGACGCCGCTGTTGGTCGTGGTCAAGCCTGAGAATGCGACGCCGCGGTGCGGGCGCGCCGCCATCGGCGAGGCCAACGTCCATTTCGTCCCGATGGTCGGCGCCCATGGCGTGCCCGTGCCCCTCGCCGACACCCGGTACGATGAACGGCGGCGCATCGACGACCTCCTGTGACAGACAAAGGATGGCGCTGCCAAATTTCAGCACTTCGCCAGCCTGGAGCAGGTGTTGAGTGGGCAGACGCCGGTTTCAAAGACACCTTGTTAAGGTAGTCGACGAAACTCGCAACAGCCCGGCCGGCTCGTTGGCGGCTCAGCGCCTTGCGAATGCTACCGGGCCCAGCAAGTACTCTCGTACCAGTTCGCGAGCCCGGTGCAGCCGGCTTTTGATGGCTCCGGGCTGTTCGCCCAGTCGCGCCGCGATTTCGGCGATCGTCAGCTCTTCGAAGTCCCGCAGCAGCACGACTTCGAGGTAGTGGGCCGGCAGCGACTCGAGGGCGTTGGCCAGGTCCAACCGCAGCGACGCGTCGGTGCGTGATGCCAGTTGCTGCTCTGCGACTTCGTCCTCCAACGGCTCGTGCCGGAACATCATTCGCTCGAGCTTGCGGCACTCGCGTTTGATGACGGTGAACAGCCATGAGGAGAACGCCGCAGCCGCCTTGAGCCCCTTGACCTTGCGCGAGACCGTCAGGAGCGACTCCTGGACGGCATCGTCCACGTCGCTGGCATGGCAGTGCCTGCGGGCGTAGCGGCGGGCGTCGGCCTGACAGACGGCCAGCAGCCGCGAGATGGCGGCCGGGTCGCCAGCCTGCGCGGCAAGGATCAGATTGGAATGGTCTAGCCCGGCGGCCATGTTCAGTGCCCGTTGTCGAGTTTGCGGCCAACCATCGCGCACATCGGGCAGAAGCCCACAAGCCCGGTCATGGCCAGCATCGCGCCCATGATGCCAGCCCCTACGGCCAGGCTTGAGCCGCCCCAATTCGTGGCTGCGAAGCCCAGGGCCATCAGCCCCATGACGGCGCGCAGGATGCGCTCCCAGGTTGGAACGTTTTTCGCATAGAACATGACAATCTCCTTTGACGGTTTCGGGCTCGAGGACATTCCTCCCTGGCTAAGAGGGCCCTGGAGCGCAAAACGATTCGCGGAGGGTGGAAATTCTGTGGCCGACTACCGGACTGAGCAGCACGCGATCAGCCGGGGGGGGCTGTCTTGGAAGCCTCCGTGTCCATGCCGTTGGGCCAGTGGTGCTTTCAAGTGCGACCGCGCGTTGCGTTATCCACTGTCTAAATGCAATTAATGGCACCGGGTTTTTGCACTGAGCGGGCATCCCATTAGACGGGATACACCTTTACCGGGCGGGTCGCGACCGGGAAACCCGCCGCGCCCAGCGTCTGGGCAATGGCCCTGTTCGTATCGAAATACACCTGCCAATAGTGGTCGGTATGGCAATACGGCCGGACAGCCAATTTGGGACCAAATTCATTGAATTCCAGGATCTCGACGTCAACCGACGGGGCCTTGGTGGTGTTCGCTACCCTGGATACTGACTCTTTCAACAGGGCGATTGCCTTTTGCACGTCGGCGCTGCCAGCCAACTGCGCCGCCAGTTCGACACGTCGATAGGGATTGGCCGTGTAGTTCTTGATGTCGCTGCTCATGACCTTGCCATTGCCCACGATGGTCTTGACGTTGTCCGGCGTGGTCAGTGTGGTGCCGAACAGACCCAACTCCACGACTGTCCCCTCGATCCCGCCAACCATCACATAGTCGCCCACCTGGTACGGGCGTAGCACCAGCAAGAAAATACCCGAGGCAAAGTTGCCCAACAAGCCGCTCCACGCGGCGCCAATGGCCACCCCGGCACCGGCCACCAGAGCAGCAAATGAAGTCGTCTCAACACCGAAGTAGCCCAAGATGGCGACCACCAGGATGATGTTCAGCGCGATCGCGATGAAGCTGACCAGGTAGCGCTGAACGGTGGGATCGAGTTTTTGCCGCGTCATCGCAGCTTCAACCAGCCTGGTTACCAGGCTGATCAACCAGCGGCCGACCATGAAGACCGCAATGGCGCCCAACGCCTTGAGGCCAAACGCGACCAGGATGGGTTGGGCCTGATCCATCCATGTTGTGATTTTTCCGGTGTCCATACGTTGTTCCCCAAGTCAGTTGTTGCCCAACAGGAGCTGCAGGATGATGCCTGTGGCAATGGCGACCAGGACGTAATCGGCGCCGGTTTGCACCCATTGGTAACCACGGGGAGGAGCACTCAGGTTGTGGCCGCGCCAGTCATCGACCACGTAATTCCGGTGGCGATATTCGGGTGGAAGGCGATCGCCTCTGCGCAATTGGTGATCCGGTCCGGCGCCCCGTTCATAGCCGCGTTGCCCCTGTCGGCGGTTGGCAAGCTCATCGAGCGCCCGCTTGTTCCGCTGCTGCGCTTCCACATCCCCATCGCCCTGAGCGAAGGTCGGTCCACTCAGTGTCAAGAACATGGCCATCAGGGCCGAAACAATCGGACTACTTTTCATGATGGACTCCATTCAGCCGGCAGGTGTCTCGATCTCGTCGCGTGAACCGCTCACCGCGCCGCCTTAACCCTTACATGGCTCGAATGCCAGTATAGGCAACCCGAACGATGGTGAGTCGGGGTCGCCCATGACCACATCGCGTAACAACCGGACCTACAACGCCT
>JANYAN010000378.1 GCA_025361305.1 Burkholderiales bacterium | reverse complement strand
TGCCGCGGCCGGCCGCGGTGCCTGCGGTGTCCCCGGCCGACGGGGCGCAACTGGTGGCCTCCGGACCCGATCAGGTGGACGACACGATCTACTCGCTGCTCGTTACCGCGGCCTATCGCGCGCACAGCCGCATCGCCCTGGTTACACCGTATTTCGTGCCGGATTCCGCCCTGCTGATGGCCCTTTGCCTGGCCGCCCGTAGAGGTGTGGAGGTCGACCTCGTGTTGCCCGCGCGTTCGAACCACCGCCTGTCCGACCTTGCCCGCAGCCGGGCGCTGCGGTCGCTCGCTCAGGCGGGTGCGCGGGTCTGGCTCGCGCCGTTCATGCTGCACGCGAAGCTGGCCGTGATCGACGAGACGCTGGCCCTCGCGGGATCGGCCAATCTCGACAGCAGAAGCCTGTTCCTGAACTATGAGTTGATGGTCGCATTCCACGATACGGCCGACGTGCAGCGCTTTGCGGCGTGGTTCGAGCGCGAGAGGGAACACGCCCGGCTGTACCATGCTGCGCAACCGGGCCTGGCCCGCGACGTGGCCGAGGGGCTGCTGCTGTGGACCGCGTTTCAGCTCTGAGTCGACGCCGGGTCCTCTGCGCGATCGTCTTCCCTGATGCCCAGATTCTTGCGGATCCTGCGCCCGGGAAACGCAATGTTGCGCTCCGCCCACGTGCGCAACCGAAGCGCCGCCGGGTTGGTTTCCTTGGACAAGTGGGCGATCAGTGCGTCGTCTCGCAGGTGCGCCAGCGGGGGCTTTCCGATGGCCGTCAGGCGGCCTGGGTAGGCGACGGCCAGGGCGCCGTCACCGGCCGTGACGCCTGTCACCTTGCGGACGTCGGCCAGGCAGATCCAGCGGAAGTGGTCGTCATCCTCGACGACATGGATCGTCACGTCCTTGAACACGTAGTGCTGCCCGTGCACCGGCAGCCAGACATGAGCGCGTGCGGCGCCGCGGATGTCCGACGCCAGTGCCATCAACGGCCGCGCGATAGCGGCGGCCAGCAGCGGTGAGGTCCAGACGATCCCAAAGGGCCCGAAACGGTAGCCGATCAGCGCGAAAATCCCCAGGCACAGGGCGATCTGTACCCACGGCAACCGCAGCCACCCCCTCATGACGTCAGGTTGTCGCGGCGTGGGCCAGTTCGCGGCGGGCCTGCCGCATCACCGACCAGCCGCTGCTGACTGCCAGTGCAGCCATTGCAACCGCAACGGCCAGGTCGGGCCAGGCTGTTCCGGTGCCAAGGACGCCCAGCGCAGCCAGCATCACCGCCACGTTGCCCAATGCGTCGTTACGCGTGCACAGCCAGACTCCGCGCATATTGGCGTCGCCAGCCCGAAAGCGGAACAGCAGTACCGCGACACCCAGGTTGGCGGCCAGCGCCAGCGCGCCAACTGCGCCCATGGTGGCCGCATCGGGTGGCAGGCCTTGCGCGCCGGCCCACAGCGCCCGGCCCAGCACCAGCAGCCCGAAGGCCAGCATGGTGGCCGCCTTTGCCAGTGCCGCCCGGGCCCGCCAGGCCAGGCCCAGCGGCAGCACGACCAGCGTCACCGCAAAATTGGCTGCGTCGCCAAAGAAATCAATCGAATCGGCCAGCAATGCAACTGATCCCGAACCCAGCCCGGCGGCGATTTCCACCGCGAACATCAAGGCGTTCACGGCCAGGCCTATCCACAGGACCAGGCGGTAGCCCGCCGGCGGCGGGCCGCCAGTGGTGTGGGCGAGGTGGTCATGGTTGTGGCCGTGGTGGTGGTCGTGATCGCAGTGCGCTGACATGGAATTTCCGGGTCCTTTGCGGGTATTGGAACCTGTCCGGCACCCAACCGGTCAAGCCCTGGGTAGAAAAGCCCTACGATTCGCCGATGACAACCTGTCGAGTTCCTGGTGACTAGGCACTTCCCGCCCGGCGTGTTGCCCGCTTTGGGTGCAGCGCTGCTGTTCGGCGCCGGCACTCCCTTGGCCAAACTGCTGTTGGCCCAGGCCAATCCCTGGTTGCTGGCTGCCCTACTTTACCTCGGCTCGGGGCTGGGCCTGGCACTGGCGCGCCTGTTACGCGCGGCGCCCCCGGTGCGGCTGCCGCGGGGGGAGCTGGGGTGGCTTGCCGCGGCCGTGCTGGCCGGTGGCGTGATCGGCCCCGTGCTGCTGATGACCGGGCTCGCGGGCATGGAGGCCTCGGCGGCGTCGCTGCTGCTCAATGCCGAGGCTGTATTCACGGCGCTGCTGGCCTGGTTCGCATTCAGGGAGAACTTCGATCACCGTATTGCCGCGGGAATGGCGGCGATCGTCGCCGGGGCCGTGGTGCTCACCTGGCCGGGCGAAATGTCGCTGCTGCGCTGGCAGCCGGCACTCTTGGTGCTGGGTGCCTGCCTGGCCTGGGCGCTGGATAACAACCTGACGCGCAAGGTCTCGCTGACCGACGCCTCGTGGCTGGCGATGATCAAGGGTTTGGTGGCCGGCGTCACCAACCTGCTGCTGGCACTGGCGCTGGGCGCCGCCTGGCCGCCGCTGCCCTTCCTGCTGGGCGCAGCGCTGCTGGGTTTCGCCAGCTATGGAGCGAGCCTGGTGCTGTTCGTCGTGGGGCTGCGCATGCTGGGCACGGCCCGCACCGGGGCCTACTTCTCGGTGGCGCCGTTCTTCGGCGCGTTACTGGCCATCGTCCTGCTTGGGGATGCCGTTACGGCGCAACTGCTGGTCGCCGGTGGGCTCATGGCCATCGGTGTGGCGCTGCACCTGAGCGAAAGGCACGAACATCCACATGCGCACAACGTCATGGAGCACAGCCACGAACACATCCATGGCGCTGGCGACGAGCATCACGATCACGCGCACCTGCCGCCCGTCGCACCAGGCGCGCGCCACACGCATGCACACCGGCATGAGCCACTGGTGCACAGCCATCCTCATTTTCCAGACGCTCACCACCGTCACGGCCACTCGCCGTGAGCACTTTCAGTGCCGCCGTCCCACGCCCGTGCGCGAATCGAAGATCAGCGTCACCAGGGCGGCGGCTGCGAACGGCAGGCCGACCCAGGGCAGCCTGGCGAAGCCGAACGCGCCCACCAGCGATCCGCTGATGACGGTTCCCAGTGCCGTGCCGACATACAGCATCGAGGCGTTCAGGCTCATGAGCAGAGGCGCGTGTCCAGGAGCGCGCGTCGCCAGCAGCACCTGCTGTGGCGCCGTCATGCCGAAGCCGGCGACGCCCCAGACCACGAACACAAGCACCGTCAACGCATGACTGCCAGCGGTGAACGGCACGAGCGCCATCATCGTAGTCAGCACCACCAGCTGCACGCGCAAGGAGCGGATCGGACCGAATCGATCCACGGCCCAGCCGCCGCTGATGGTGCCCGCGACACCCGACAATCCGAACATCACGAGTGTGAATGACAACTCGCCCGGGGTGAGCGGATTCAGGGCCAGCAGCACCGGCCCGATATAGCCGAACACGCTGAAGATCGCGATGAAGTTGAGCAGCGTTCGCAGCCAGACCCGCAGGATCGCCCCTTCGCGGGCGACGCGCCCCAGGCCCCTGAAACTGGCGCCTGGCGCGTCGATGCGCGCGGGCAGCTGCCAGGCCAGCAGCAAGGCGATCGCGCCGCTGCTGACTGCAACCAACCCTACCGGGGCCTGCCAGCCGTAGGCGTAGCCCAGCCACGCGCCCAGGGGCAGGCCGACCGCATAACTCACGCTCATGCCCAGAAACGTCAGCGACAGGGCGCTGCCGCGCCTGGCTGGCGCCACCAGTGCCACGGCCACGCCGGCCGCCAGTGCCGTCGCCATCGATCCAGCGCCCATCAAGACACGGCCGGCAAGCAGCATCGCGAACGACACGGACAGCGCTGACAGCAAGGAGCCGGCACAGAACAGGCACAGCGCGAGCAGGATCGCGTACTTGCGTGGCCAGCGCCCGGTGGCGACGACCATCAGGGGCGCGATGATGGCCGACGCGAGCGCGTAGGCTGTCATTACTTGGCCAGCGACGGCCACGCTCACGCCCAGCGACGTGGCCAGTGGCTGCAGGATCCCCGACAGGACGAAGGCCCCGGTGCCGATGACCAGGTTGGTCAGCGCGAACAGGTAGAGGATGGGCGGCATCGGCCGGGGCGTCAGCGTCCTGGCAGCGGCGCCGGCAACGGCAGGCCGCGCGCCTGCACGACGGCGCGCAGGCGATCGGGATAATCCGAAATGATCCCGTCGACGCCCCAGCCGATCAACCGATCCATGTCGCCCGGGTTGTTGATGGTCCAGGGCACGACTTTCAGGCCCAGCGCCTGGGCCTCCTTGACCAGGCCCTCCGTCACGGCACCGCCGTTGGGCGACCAGACAGCACCGCCGGCAGCCTTGACCAGCCGCGGCACGCTGCCGTGTTCAGAAAGCTTGAAGCCGGCGGTCCAGGCGCCATCGCGCACGTTGTCGCCATTGGGGGTCTGGATCGACAGGTACACCCTCGGAATCTGCGGCGCGATTTTCTGCACCAGTTGCAGCGTGCGCCAGTCGAAGCTCTGGATCGTTACACGCTGGGCCATGCCGGCCTCGTGAACGACCTTGAGAAGGGCCCGGGTCATCGCCTCCGGGCCAACCGTGTCGTCCGGTTCGGTCGGGTTGACCTTGGTCTCGATGTTGAATCGCACCTCGCTGGCGCCCCGTGCCTTGACCATGTCGAACAGGGCGGCCAGGGTTGGCATGTGTGTCCCGTCGCGCGGCTGCTGCGTGCTGAAGCTGGCGGCGTAGGGTGTGCCCGGCCTGATGCGGCCGATGTCGTAGCTCTGCAGCTGCGCCAGCGTCAGCGACCGGATGAGCGGCCCCTTGGTGCCAGCCAGCCACTGGCCGGCAGCGTCCCGCGTGATGGCTGGATTGAGGAAGGGGTCATGCGAGATCACCACCACGGCGTCGGCGGTGATGCCGATATCGGTTTCCAGCGTGGTCACGCCGATCTCAAGAGCGCGCTCGAAAGCGGGCAGGGTGTTTTCCGGCATGTGGCCGCGCGTACCGCGATGGCCTTGCAAATCGAGGGCAAACGCGGGTAGACATATCGCAGCGATCAGGACGAGCGCGACCCCGGCGGCTGCGCCTGGGATGGAACTTGAGGCCATTGACGCGAGTTGGAGACGCATCGCGGCATTTTGCCCTCGCCGCGATATTGGCGCCTGGCGTACCCCATAGTTCACCGGGTGCATACTTGTCCGACCGACGAAGGGGGCGATATGAATAGCAACTCACCGCTGCGGTATAGCGGCGCAGCCCAGGCGCTGCATTGGGCTACGGCCATCCTTGTGCTGCTGGCCTTTATCTACGGGCCAGGAGGGTCAGAGCAGCGCGTCTACTCGGCCGCCCGCAATTTCGACCGCCAGCTGCACGAATCCCTGGGGCTATCCGTCTTCCTGCTTGTCTTCGTACGCGTGGCATGGCGGATGATCGATAGACACCCTGACCCGGCAAATGTGCCCCGCTGGATGGGCCTGGCAGCCAAGGCCGTGCAGTTCGCCCTCTATGTGCTGTTGTTCGCGCTGCCGCTCACGGCAATCACGGGGGCGTGGCTGGAAGGCCATCCGCTGACGCTGCTGGCCGGCGCCGAAGTTGCCCCGCTGCTGGCCAAGTCGCACGACACCGGCGCCAGTCTGGCGACGTTTCATACCTGGCTCGGCGACGCCATCATGTGGCTCGCGGGATTGCACGCCCTGGCGGCGCTCTATCACCACATCGTCCTGAGGGACGGTGTATTGGCGACGATGCTGCCGCCGTGGGTCGGGCGGTGGGCGCAGATCCCTAATCGTTGAGCGACGAAAGAAACTGCTTCAGCTCGGGCGTCTGCGGGTTGCCGAAAAGCTGGTCCGGCGTGCCCATCTCGTGGACCCGGCCCAGATGCATGAAGATCACGCGATCGCTGACCCTGCGGGCGAAGCTCATCTCATGAGTAACCATCAGCAGTGTCATGCCTTCCTCGGCCAGGCTCTCCACTACCCGCAACACTTCGCCGACCAGTTCGGGGTCCAGGGCGCTGGTGATTTCGTCGCACAGCAGCACGGCCGGTTCCATCGCCAGCGCGCGCGCGATGGCCACTCGCTGCTGCTGGCCGCCTGAAAGCTGGTCGGGTTGCGCGTCGTACTTTTCTGCCAGGCCCACCCGCTCGAGCAGCTTTCTTGCCTGCTGGCTGGCTGCCGCTTGGTCCTTCTTCTTCACCAGTGTCGGTGCAAGCATGATGTTGCGCCCGACGGACAAGTGGGGGAACAGATTGAAGCTCTGGAAAATCATGCCCACATGCTGACGCAGTTTGCGCATCGCGGCCGGGCTGTCGTGGACCAGAGCCTTGCCATCCACGGTCAGCGCGCCTTGCTGGAAGGTCTCGAGTCCGTTGATACAGCGCAGCAGGGTGCTCTTGCCCGAGCCGCTCTTGCCGATGATGGCGATCACCTCGCCGCTTTGCACCGTCAGGTCGATGCCCTTGAGCACCTCGTTCGTGCCGAAGGACTTGCGCAGAGCCGTGATTTCTACGACGGGCTTCATCGACATCCACCTTTTCAGGATTTGACCCGGAAGCGGCGTTCCAGTGTCTTGGCATACAGGCTGATCGGAAAGCACAGCGCGAAGTACAGCAGGGCAACGCAGCTGTAGACCAGGAATGGCTTGAAAGTGGCGTTGGTGATCATGGTGCCGGCCTTGGTCAGTTCGACAAAGCCGATCACTGAAGCCAGAGCAGTGCCTTTAATCACCTGCACCAGGAAACCCACCGTCGGCGGGATGGCGATACGTGTGGCCTGCGGCAACACGACGTAGCGCAATTGCTCGCCGAAATTCAGCGCCAGGCTTTGCGCGGCCTCCCACTGCCCTTTCGGGATGGACGCCACGCAGCCGCGCCATATTTCCGTGAGGAATGCGCTGGTATACAGGGTGAGCGCCAGCGACGCAGCCACCCAGGGCGATGTGTTGATGCCGAACAGCGCGATGCCGAAATACGCCAGGAAGAGCTGCATCAGCAGCGGCGTGCCCTGGAACAGCTGCACGTAACCGCCTACCAGGCGATGGGCCCACACTGCGGGAGTGAGCCGCACGATCAGAAGCGCCAGCCCGACCAGCCCGCCGCCAATGAAAGCGATCAGCGACAGGACGATGGTCCAGCGCGCCTGCAGCAGCAGGTTGCGAAAGATGTCCCAGATGGAGAAATCGATCATCGTGCGGCTAACGGCCAAACAGGAAACGGGGGCCCACCCAGTTCAGCAGCCGGCGCACAGCAATCGACAGCACAAGGTAAATGCCAGTGGCGACGATGAATGCCTCGAATGCCCTGAAGTTCCGGCTCTGGATCAGGTTGGCGGCATAGCTCAGTTCCTCGGTCGAGATCTGGCCGCATACGGCCGAGCCCAGCATCACGATGATGATCTGGCTCACAAGTGCAGGCCAGACCTTCTTCAGGGCAGGCGGCAGCACCACCCGCACGAAGATCTGCGCCCGGCTCATTGCCAGACTCAGTGCTGCCTCGATCTGCCCGCGAGGCGTCGCCTCGATGCCGGCGCGCGCGATTTCGGTCGCGTAGGCGCCCAGATTCACCACCATTGCAATGATCGATGCCGCCTCAGGCGTGAGCCGCAAGCCGGCCGCGGGAAGCCCGAAGAACACGAAGAACAACTGCACGATGAAAGGCGTGTTGCGGATCAGCTCGACATACGTGCCCACGACTGCCTTGAGCCAGGGCGCGCCATAGGTCCGGGCCCATGCGCATGCCACGCCGACCACCGAGCCGATGGCCGCCGAAATCACCGTCAGGCCCAGCGTCCACGCCACGCCCTTGAGCAGCATCGGCCACTGGCCCAGGACGGCGAGGAAGTCGAAAGCGACGCGCATTGATTGTCATTGCGGGCTTGACCCGCAATCCATGGATCCCGGGTCGAGCCCGGGATGACAGTTTCTAGTTGGGAAGGTCCCCGGCCGGGCGGCCCAGCCATTTGATCGCCATCTTGTCCAGGTCACCGCTCTTCTTGGCGTCCGCCAGGATTTCGTTGACTTTCAGCCGCAGCTTGTCCTCGCCCTTGCCGACGCCGATGAAGTTGGGCGAATCCTTGAGCACGAACTTGTATTCGGTGCCCAGTTGCGGGTTCTTGGCCATCATGCTGCCTGCCACCTGGGCGCTGGTGGCGACCAACTGCGTCTGGCCCGCGACGAAGGCGGAGATGGTGGAGTTGTTGTCCTCGAAGCGGCGCAATTCGGTGCTTGGCGGTGCCACCTTTGTCAGCTCGGCGTCGTCCACCGATCCGCGCGTGACAGAGATCGATTTGCCGGCCATGTCGGCGGGCGCCTTCACGACCAGGCTCTTGGGGCCGAACACCGCAATGAAGAAGGGCGAGTACGCGGCGGTGAAGTCGATGACCTTTTCGCGCTCGGGGTTCTTGCCCAGCGTCGAAATGACCAGGTCGGCCTTGCGCGTCTGCAGGTAGGCGATGCGGTTGGCGGTGGTCACGGGGAGAAGCTCCACCTTGACCCCCAGTTTGCCGGCGATGTAGTTGGCCATGTCGATGTCAAGGCCCTGGGGCTTCAGGTCGGTCCCCACAGAGCCATACGGCGGGAAATCGGTCGGAATGGCGATCTTGATTTCCTTGGCCTTGAGCACGTCGTCCAGGGCGGTCTGCGCCTGGACGACCCCGGCGCCGACCAGGCCAGCCAGGGCCAGCCCGAGGGCGAAATTGCGTTTGCTGGAACTCATAAGACTTCTCCTAGGTAAGTCGATTTTTCGGGCCGCGGTTTGCGGTGTCGGGGTGAAACGCGTGTACGCAAATCCTGTGCCTCGCCGCGTACCGGGGCAAGCGCATCGCGCAGCTGTGCCAGGGGATCGGCATCGCCGGGCAGGCGCAGCTTGAGCTGCCAGGTGCTCAGATGAGCCGCCATCAGCTGCTCTGCGCGCGGCAGATCGCCGGCTTCCAGCGCCTGGACGATCTGCCCGTGCTCGGCGCACGACTGGGCCGCGTCGGCGGGCGACTGGTAGCGCATCGCGATCAGCGTGGTGCGGGCTGTGAAATCGCGCAGTGTTTCTGCCAGCAGGTTGTTGCCCAGGCACTCGGCCAGGCACACGTGAAAGTCGCCCAGCAGGAAGCTGCGCGCGCCGACGTCACTGCCCTTCACGGCCGCCTTCTCGCGCGCCACGTGAGCCTTGAGGCGCTTGATCGCGCCCGGCTCCACGCCCTTCATGCTGCGGATCAACCCGGTTTCGATCACGCGCCTTGCTTCGAAGGCCTCCCGCGCTTCGTCCTGGGACGGCTCGACCAGGTACCAGCCGCGCCGCGCGCTCACTGTGACGATGCCGCGTGCGGCAAGGCGCATCAGCGCCTCACGCACGATCGTACGACTGCAGTCGAACAGCATGGCCAGCTGCTGCTCGCCCAGGCGGGAGCCCGGCGCGAGCTTTTGCGCCATCACGGCTTCGACGATTCGGGTGCTGATTTCTGACGAGGAAATGACCATGGATTTCAATATATAGCAGTTTGCATACCAGTGGTATACAAGACTTGCGCACCAAAGTTGGGGGTTTCCCGGAGCGCGATGTGTCGCGCGCACCATCTTGGGGGCCGTTGTCATCCCGGACTTGATCCGGGATCCACTTTGGCGCGCCTGTACCTGGATTGCGGGTCAAGCCCGCAATGACAGGGCGGTCAACCTCAGAACTGCAGGTCGACGTGCCCGATTCCGGCCAGGTCGGCGTGCACGCGTGCACGCTCAGGTGCGAACAGCATTCCCGTGCACGAACCTGTTGTGATGATTTGTCCGGCCCGCAATGGCTGGCCGCGTTGCATGCAGTGCCAGGCCAGCCAGCCCAGCAGACGCCAGAGGTCTGCCGCGGGATTGCCGCCGCGGGTGCTGGCCACCGGCTGGCCGTCGAAGGCCAGATAGGCCACGACGGTGCGCAAGTCCAGTTGCGCTGGCCGCATGTTTGATGGCGCCCCGATGATCAAGGCGCCGTGGCTCTGCAGGTCGGCCAGCTGTGCCAGCGGGTCGCTCTCACGCCACTGTGCGAGCCGCGTCTCGACCACTTCGATCACGGGTAACACTGCGTCGACAGCGGCGAGCACGCTTGCTATGTCGGGTGCAGCTGTGTCGGGCATCAGGTCCCGCCCCAGCCGTACCGCGACTTCCACTTCGACGCCGCGCAGCTGCCATGCTGGCCCGGACAGCACTGAGCCGCTGGATAGCAAACCGGCGCGGGGCAGGGGAGCGCAAACCGGTTCCAGTGTCAGCCCCCTGGCACCCACTTTCCAGGCTCCGCAAGGCCCGAGTCGGGCCAGCGTGGCGTCCTGGACAGCGTATGCCGAGGCACGGTCTGGTATGTGCACCTGCGCATTCGGCAATGCCGGCGCACCCTTGCGAACCGCGAGAAATCGCTCGGCAGCGGTCGCAGGATCGAACGCAGGATTGATTCCTGAATTCACGATTTGCCCAAGGTTGTGGCAAGCACCTGCGGCCATGTCTGCGCCGTGGCAAAGGCCTGCTCGTATTGGTGCGATAACGCCAACAATCCTGCATCGGCGCCAGTGCGACCCACCAGCTGGAAGCCTGTCGGCAGCCCCGCCACGAAACCGCAGGGCAGGGCAATGGCCGGTAATCCGGCAGCGTTCGCGAATGCCGTGAAAACGGCGTGGCCGCGCGGCCCGACCGGCAAGCCATCGATCAGCGCGGGGTGGGTCTCGTGGGCGGGCCAGGGCCATGCGGCGGTGGCGGGCGTCAGGATGACGTCATGGCTCATGAAAAGTTCGCCCAAACGACGCTGCAGCGTCTGGATGGCCGCCAGCAATGACAAGAGGGCCGTGGCCTCAATCTGGGCGCCAAGGCGTGCATCTTCTCTGGCTGCTTGCGTGCAACGCGCAAGATCGGGCAGTTGGCCGTCGCGCAGGCCGAACTCTGGGAACCTCTCTGCCCGCGCCAGCATCCACGCCAGTCCAGTTCTTGCGAGGATCGGCCACAGCGAGTTCACTTCTTCGGCCAGGTCGAACGTGTCAGCTTCATCGACCCGATGGCCCAGCGACGCGAACTGGTGCGCCGCCGCCCGCACATGCGCGGCAATCTGGGCGTCCACCGGGTGGTCGGCAAAGCGGGGGACGTAGAGAATGCGTGCCGGTGGCGCACCCTGTGCGGTCCCGGCCGTGGGCAACGCAAGCGCGCGAAAGACGTTCCACACATCTTCGACGTTGCGGCCCAGGACACCTGGCACTTCGTAGTCGAGAAAGATCTCCGGCAGGCCACCGCCACGTGCCACCATGCCGCCCGATGGCTTGAAGCCGACCAGGCCCGTGTGCGAAGCCGGTCTGCGGGTAGAACCACCCCCGTCTGTTGCGAGCGCCAATGGCCCGCATCCACCAGCAACGGCTGCCGCCGCGCCGCCGGACGAACCGCCAGGCGTGAGCGCAGGGTTCCATGGATTGCGGGTGACCCCGCTGACCTGGTTCGACGTATAGCCCTGCATCGCGAATTCCGGCAAATTGGTCTTGCCGAAGATCACAGCGCCCGCACCGCGTACCCGGGCTACGGGGAACTCGTCATGTGCTGGCACGAAGCGCCCGGTCAGCAGGCTGCCCCATGTGGTGGGCATGCCGGACGCGTGCAGGTTGTCCTTTAGCGTCATGGGCACCCCGTCAAGCGGGCCTAGCGCTTGGCCGGTCGCCCAGCGCGTGCTGCTGCTACGGGCCGCTTCCAGGGCACCTCGCTGATCGACGTACAGCATGGCGTTGAGAACTGGCTGACAGGCCTCAGTGCGCGCGACGCACGATTCAAGCGCATCGACAGGCGTGAACGCCCTGGTACGAAAGCCTTCGACGAGACCCGAGGCGCTCAAACGCCAGAGTTCAGTCATCGTCCTGCCCGATGTGCTGCCGTGCGGGATGCATGCTCAGTCCAGCCGCGCACCGGACTGCCTGACGGCCTCGGCCCAGCGCGGCATTTCGGCGGCCAGGAACTTGCCGAAGTCGTCGCTGCCCAGGAAGGCCGGGTCAGCGCCCTGCGCGACCATCAGGTGACGCACTTCGGGGCTGGCCAGCACCTGTCGGAAGGCCTCGCTCAGCCGGGCCGTCACATCCTTCGGCAGTCCGGCCGGCGCCAGAAAGCCGTAGAAGCCCACGACCTCGAAGCCCTTGATGCCACTTTCGATCACCGTGGGGATTTCGGGCAGGGCGGGGCTGCGCTCACGGCTGGTGACGGCCAGGGCTTTCACCTTGCCTTGCTTGTGGTAGCTGGCTGCCTGCGGAATCGACTCAGCCATGAACTGCACCTGTCCGCCCATCAAGTCGGTGAAGGCAGGCGCGCTGCCGCGGTAGGGGATGTGGACCATGAACAGGCCCGTGGCGTTCTTGAACATCTCGGGCACCAGATGACTGATGCCGCCATTGCCGGCCGAGCCATAGTTGATCTGGCCTGGCCGGGCGCGGGTGTAATCGACAAATTCTTTCAGCGAATTGACCGGCAGCTTGGCGTTGACCAACAGCGCCAGCGGCTGCATTGCAGTGCGCGCGATCGGCGTGAAGTCACGGACGGTGTTGTACGGCAGTTTGCTATACAGGGCGGGATTGATCACCATCACCCCGGTGTTGGCCAGCATCAGGGTGTAGCCATCGGGAGCTGCCTTCATGACTTCCTGTGCGCCCACCGTGCCACCGGCACCGGACTTGTAGTCGATGATGATCGGCTGGCCCAGCACGGCCTGCAGCCGGTCGCTGAGCAGCCGCGCATGCTGGTCCAGCGGCCCGCCTGCCGGAAATCCGATGATCACCCGGATCGGCCTCTCGGGAAACGCCGCAAGTGCAGCTGCCCCGGCTGTCACGAGCAGGGCAGCAAGGGCTGCCTTGGCGAAATTCATGGGTGTCTCCTTGCTTGGAAGATCTCATGATATCGGGCGCTTGGTTAGGCAGGTCCCCGGCGCGGCTGGTGGCCGGGGTGGGATGTTCTCCGGTCACGCTCGCCGGTACTGAAGCAACCTCTCGCCGGCCGACGCTGTTGGGGCCTTCCCTGATGCGGTGCAGCACCCCGCTGGTTACTCTGGCGGGCTCAGGAGACTTCATGTCCACGCGACCGCACTACAAGTTCTGGCCCAAGCGGCTGCCCCATGCCATCACCACACCGGCTACCTCGCTGTGGGACAACCTTGCCGTCAGCGCTCGTCGCTATCCCAACAAGGCTGCCATCGTTTTCTTCGGCCGCGTGCTGACTTATTCCCAGCTGATGCACCAGGCTGAGCGGCTCGCGGCACGGCTGCATGCGCTGGGCGTGGCGCGGGGCGACCGCGTGATTCTGAACATGCAGAACTGCCCGCAGCTGGTGATTGCCCATTTCGCCATCCTGCGGGCCAATGCCGTGGTGGTGCCCGTCAACCCGATGAACCGTGCCGAGGAACTCAAGCACTACATCGTCGACCCGGATGCCAAGGTCGCCATCACCACGGCCGACCTGGCGCCCGACTTGATCAAGGCCAGCGACGACCTGGCCGAAAAGGACCGGCTGGCCCATGTCATCGTCACCCACTTCACCGATGCTTTCGACCCCGGTTCGACGGGGGCTGATATCCCGGCTGCGTGGCGTGACTGGCTGCTCACACGCCATGAACTGAGGGCGCCGGCCGGCGGCCACTCGATGGCCTGGAGCGAGGCGCTGGATCATCACTCACCGCTGCCCGGCCTGGCCGTCGGTCCGGCCGACCTGGCCGTGCTGCCTTACACGAGTGGAACGACAGGACTACCCAAGGGCTGCATGCACGCCCATGCAAGCATCATGCACAACGCCACGGCCGCCTGCGCCTGGGGCAATGCAACCCCGGACAACGTCGCCCTGCTGGTGGTGCCGATGTTCCACATTACCGGCATGGTCAGCGTGATGCATTCCAACATCTTCTGCGGCGGCACACTGGTGATGATGCCGCGCTGGGACCGCGATCTGGCCGGCCGGTTGATCTCGCACTGGAAGGTCACCACGTGGACCAATATTCCCACGATGGTGATCGACCTGATGGCCAGTCCGCAGTTCGGCCACTTCGACCTGTCCAGCCTGGTCCATATCGGCGGCGGCGGCGCGGCCATGCCCCAGGCCGTCGCACAGCGCCTGCTGGAGCAGTTCGGCCTGCGCTACGTCGAGGGCTATGGCCTGACCGAGACTGCGGCCCCCTCGCACAGCAACCCGCCCGACGACCCCAAGCAGCAGTGCCTCGGGATTCCATTCATGGGCTGTGATGCGCGCGTCGTCGACCCCGAAACGCTGCAGGAACTACCGGCGGGCGAGCAGGGCGAGATCATCATCCACGGCCCCATGGTGTTCGACGGCTACTGGAAACGGCCGGAGGCGACGCAGGCGGCCTTCATCGATTTCGAAGGCAAGCGGTTCTTTCGCTCAGGTGACCTCGGAAAGACCGACGAAGACGGCTACTTCTTCCTCACGGACCGGCTCAAGCGCATGATCAACGCGTCGGGCTTCAAAGTCTGGCCGGCGGAGGTCGAGGCGCTGATGTTCAGGCACCCCGCGATCCAGGAGGCCTGCGTCATCTCGGCCAGCGATAGTTATCGCGGCGAGACGGTCAAGGCCGTCGTCGTGCTGCGCCCCTCCCACAAGGGGCAGGTGCACGAGGAGGACATCATTGCCTGGTGCCGGGACCACATGGCCGTGTACAAGGCGCCCCGCATCGTGCAGTTCGTCGACGCCCTGCCCAAGAGCGGCAGCGGAAAGGTGATGTGGCGCACCTTGCAGGAGGCCGAAGGGGGCGATTAGACTGTGCCCAACAACAAAAGGGGATAGCTATGCCCAGCAGTGTTCCTCTCGCCAGCACAGGCTGGGAGGAAAAGGTCGGCGAGGACGAGCCCGGGCGCTTCGCGACTTACGCCAAGACCTTCGCCGAAATCCAGGCCCGAAAGTCGCAGCGCTGGGGCGCCGGGCGTGCGCTGCATCGCAAGCAGGTGACTGCGGCGCAGGGAACGCTCGAAGTGCTGGACAGCGTGCCCGTTTTCGCACGCCACGGCTTGTTCGCGCTCCCACATGACTACGAAGTGTCGGTGCGCTTGTCCAACGGAGGCATGGATCGTGCACCCGACCGCGCCCCGGATATCCGGGGTTTTGCGCTGCGCGTATTCGGGGTTCTGGGCGCATCGGCATTGGGCACCGGGGTGGCCAAGACCCAGGATTTCACGCTGATCAACCAGGAGGCATTTGCCTTCCCAGGCAGCGCGGAGTTCGTCGAAGTCGTGGTCGCCGCGTCGCGAGGCCAGGGAGCGTTGCTGCGCCACATGTTCAAACGCTATGGCGTGCTGGGGGCGCCGGTCAGGATCGGTCGCCTGCTCAAGGCCGCAAGCAGGCCGTTCAGCGGCTTCGCCACCGAGCCGTTGTTCAGCGCGGTACCCATGGCGAACGGACCGTATGCGGTGCGCGTACGTCTGGTGCCCTCGGAAACCAACGGCAAGCCGGTGCGCGGTGCGCGAAATGACTGGGCCGCTGATTTTTCCGCGCGGCTCAAAAACCAGCCGCTTCACTGGGATCTGCAGCTTCAATACTTCGCCAACGAGGCGCTGACCCCGATCGAAGACGCATCCGTCAACTGGCCGACGCCCTACACCACCGTTGCACGCCTGATGCTTCCGAGACAGGACACCGAATCGGCCGAGGGGCGAGCGCTTGCGGCAAAGCTGGAGAGCGGCGTGATCGACCCCTGGCAGGGCCTGGCCGAACACCGGCCGCTGGGCGAGGTCCAGCGTGCTCGCAAGGTGGTCTATTTCGAGAGCCAGAAGGGCCGCGGCGCGGCCTGACGTCAGGCGATGGCGGCACCGCGCTGCGCCAGCAGGGCGCGCAACAGCGAACGGTGGCAACGCTGTTCGTTGTCGCAATAGCAGCCCATGGACATGGAAGTCTGGTGCGACAGGGCGGCCAGCAGGTCGAGTAGCCGCGCGGCTTCGGGCTGATTCATCTCGGCCTGATACTTGCGGGAGAACGTGGCCCAGGCCTTGTCGTCCAGCGCTTCCTTGCCCAGGGCCATCAACTCCGCACTGGGCGCCAGATCAGGCAGCCACACGTCATAGAAGTCGCGGCTGGCGAACTCCGCCTTGGGCACGCCGCGCGGTGGCCGCCGCACAGTGCCCAGGCGCAGCCCCTCGCCGGGGGCACGCGGTGTTCCCAATCGAACGATATGCAATGTCATTGCGCCTCCTGTTTTTTCGGTGCGATGTTGGCGACCACGCGGGCGTAGCGTTGCTTGCTCCAGTAGGCCGAAGCCCAGTCGATCAGCACAACCAGCCGGTTGCGGAATCCGATCAGGAAATAGATGTGGGCGAACAGCCAGAACAGCCATGCGATGTACCCGCTGAAGTGGAAGTGGCCCGCCGGCGAAGTCAGATCGACGACGGCTGAGTTGCGCCCGATCGTGGCGAGGTTGCCGTAGTCGCGGTAGCGGAATGGCCGAACGGGTTGGCTGGCGATGCGGCGCAGGATGTTGGCGGCCGCAGCGCGCCCCATCTGTTTGGCAGCCGGCGAGACGCCTGGCACGGGTCGCGGCTCGTGGCCCGGCAGCCAGCTCTTGGCCGCCGCCAGGTCGCCAATGACGCTGATCTCGGGGTGGCCTGGCACGCTCAGGTCGGCCTCGACCACCACGCGGCCAGCGCGGTCGGTCTCGCAGCCGGTGGCCTGCGCCAGTTGCCGGCCCAGCGGCGAGGCCGCGACCCCGGCGGCCCAGATCACGCAGTGGCTGTTGACGAGGTATGCACCGGTATCGCTTTGCACCGACACCGCGGCGGCGTCGATTGCCATCACCCGCGCATTCAGGCGCACTTCGACGCCCAAGTGCTCGAGCTGCTCGCGGGCCCGCTGGCTGAGTGCTTGGGGCATGGCCTGCAGAACGCGCGGCCCGCCCTCGATCAACAGGATCTTCGCGCCGGCCGGGTCGATCCGCCGGAACTCGCCGGGCAGGGTGTCGCGCGCAATCTCGGCCAGCGTGCCGGCCATTTCCACCCCCGTCGGGCCGCCGCCGATGACGACGAATGTGAGCCAGGCTGCGCGGCGCGCCAGGTCGGCTTCCCGCTCGGCCTGCTCGAAGGCCAGCAGGATGCGCCGGCGGATCTCGAACGCATCGTCCAGTGTCTTGAGGCCCGGTGCGAACGGCGCCCAGTCGTCGCGGCCAAAATAACTGTGAGCGGCACCGGCGGCGACGATCAGGCGGTCGTAGTGCAGCGGCGAGCCGTCCTCGAGCAGCACCTGCCGCGCGACGGTGTCGATCGCCCGGACTTCGCCCAGCAACGTGGTCACATTGGCTTGCTTACGGAACAGATGACGTACGGGTGCGGCAATGGCCGGTGCGGAGAGTCCCGCGGTTGCCACCTGGTACAGCAGCGGCTGAAACAGGTGGTGGTTGGCCTTGTCGACCAGCGTGATGTCCACGGCGGCGCCATGAAGCGCACGCGTGGCTTCCAGGCCGCCAAACCCGCAGCCGACGACGACGATCCGGGGCTTGCCATGGTTGGAAGGGGTCATGGCGCGATTATGCGAGGGCAACCCCCGCCCGCGCTGTGGCAGGGCACAATGGCCGGCAATCAAGAGGAGACTTGGATGTTCGCCACCTCGATCGCCGGCAGCCTGCCCAAGCCCGCCTGGCTGGCTGAGACGCAAAAACTATGGCCGCAGTGGAAGGCGCAGGGCGACGAACTGCGCCAGGCCAAGATGGACGCCACGCTGCTGTGGATCAAGGCCCAGGAAGATGCGGGCCTCGACATCGTGACCGATGGCGAGCAGTCGCGTC
>JANYAN010000366.1 GCA_025361305.1 Burkholderiales bacterium | reverse complement strand
GCTCGGTGTCCTGCACCGTACAGGCCGATTCCCAAGCGCCACGGATGGCGCACCCATAAATGACGTTTGATGAACTGAATCTGGCACCCGCCATTCTCAAGGCCGTGCGCGAGCAGGGCTACGAAACCCCCACCCCGATCCAGGCCCAGGCGATTCCCGCCGTGCTCGACGGCCAGGACCTGCTGGGCGGCGCCCAGACCGGCACTGGAAAGACGGCCGCCTTCACGCTGCCGATGCTGCACAAGCTCACCATGAGCCGCAGCTCCAGGAACAAGTTTGGCGGCTACGGAATCCGGGCCCTGGTGCTCACCCCCACGCGAGAGCTGGCAGCCCAGGTCGAGGAGTCGATCCGCATTTACGGCAAATACCTCCAACTGACTTCCACGGTGGTTTTTGGCGGTGTCGGCATGAACCCGCAGATCGACCGCCTGAAGAAGGGTGTGGACATCCTGGTGGCCACGCCCGGGCGCCTGCTGGATTTGCAGGGCCAGGGCTTCCTGGACCTGTCAACGGTCCAGATGCTGGTGCTGGACGAGGCCGACCGGATGCTGGACATGGGCTTCCTGCCGGACGTGAAGAAAATCCTGGCGCTGGTGCCCAAGGAAAAGCAGAGCCTGCTGTTCTCCGCCACTTTCAGCGACGAAATTCGCGAGCTGGCCGACCGCCTGCTGCGCAATCCGCAGAGCATTCAGGTGACGCCGCGCAACAGCACCGTGCAGATGATCACGCAGACCACGCACCCGGTCGGCCGCGGCAAGAAGAAGCAGCTGCTGGCCCACATCATCCAGGAGCACAACTGGAGCCAGGTGCTGGTGTTCACCCGCACCAAGTTCGGCGCCAACAACGTGGCCGAGTTCCTGTGCAAGCAGGGCATCAATGCCATGGCCCTGCATGGCAACAAGAGCCAGTCGGCCCGCACGCAGGCGCTGGCCGGCTTCAAGAGCGGCGACATCCGGGCGCTGGTCGCCACCGACATCGCGGCGCGCGGCATCGACATCGACGACCTGCCCCACGTGGTGAACTACGAGATCCCGAATGTGCCCGAAGACTACGTCCACCGCATCGGCCGCACCGGCCGCGCCGGTGCCAGCGGCGAAGCGGTGAGCCTGGTCTGCCTGGACGAGGAGGGATGGATGCAGGAGATCGAGCGCTTCACCAAGCGCCAGATTCCGGCTCGCGTGATCGAGGGCTTCGGCCCTGAGCCAGGCGAGAAGGGCGAACCGATTGCGATGGGCCGCCAGACCATCTGGGGTGGCTTGGGCAAGCCGCCCAGCCGCGATGTGATGATGGCAGCGGCCAAGGCCGCCCGTACCGAGATGATGCAGCGCATTCGCGACAACAAGGCTGCCGGCGGCGACCGGGGCGGGCAACGTGCCGCCAAGCCAGCGCAGGGGCAGCGCGGTGGTGGGGGCAACGGCGGCGGCAACGGTCAACGCCAGGGCGCGCGACCGGCACAGGGCGGCCGACCCGCCCAGGGCGCCAGGCCGGTCCAGGGCCGGCCGCCGGCTAGCGGTTATGCTCCCGGGCGCGACGACGAATCGCAACCGCGCGATGGCGCGCACAATATTGCCAGCCCGTTCGTCCAGCGCGACCCTACACCAAGGAGCACCGATGGCCAACCCGACCCCCTTCGAACCAGCGTCGACAGTATGGGTGGCCGCGGACGCCGCGGCAATGGCGGCCGGCCGAACCGTTCTGGTGGCGGGGGCTTCGGGCCTCGTGGGCCGGGCAATCCTGCTCGGACTTTTGGCCGATAAGAGCGTCACCTCGATTCACGCACTGGACCGGCGCAATGTGCCGGAACTGCAGCACCCCAAGCTGACGCGCCATACCGTCGATTTCAGGGCCCTGCCAGCACTGCCGCAGGTCGATGAGTGCTACATCGCCCTGGGCACGACGATCAAGGTGGCGGGCAGCCAGGAAGAATTCCGCACGGTCGATTTTCACGCCGTGGTCGCCGTTGCCAAGGCGGCGCAAGCCGCCGGGGCCAAGCGCCTGGGGGTTGTGAGCGCAATGGGCGCGAACGCCAAATCTAGCGTCTTCTACAACCGCGTCAAGGGCGAAGTGGAAGATGCGCTGACCAAGCTCGATTTCGCCACCCTGGTGATCGCGCGGCCATCATTCCTGGCGGGCGACCGCGAGTCGCTGGGCCAGCCCCGGCGCAGCGGCGAAGACTTTGCAAAGACCATCAGCCGGGTGCTGGGGCCGCTGATTCCCGGAAACTACAAATCCATCGATGTGGCCGATGTGGCCCGCGCCCTGCTGGACGCCGTGCCGCGGCGCACTGGCCGACACATCCTGTTGTCCGCCGGTATGCGGTCCTGAGCGGCGGGCCGGCAGGCAGCCTGGGAGACTTTCTTGAATGACACCACCGACCTGAAGCACATCTCGGCACCTGCCAACGAACGCGTCATGCGCCTGTTCGCTGCACAGCAGGCCGCTTATGAGAAGGCGCCCTACCCCAGTGCTGATGAAAGGCGCACCAGCCTCAAGGCGTTGCGGCACCAGATCCAGCGCTACCAGGATTTGCTGGCGCAGGCCATGTGCGAGGACTTCGGCTACCGCGCACCGGCCGAATCGAAAATGCTCGATCTCCTGG
The DNA here is from genome assembly GCA_025361305.1 of Burkholderiales bacterium. Lineage (GTDB taxonomy): Bacteria > Pseudomonadota > Gammaproteobacteria > Burkholderiales > Burkholderiaceae_C > Ramlibacter. Next base: position 726 of record JANYAN010000366.1, on the reverse strand, counting down.
GCTCGATGCTGGAACTCAATCACGCGATTTCGCATGTGCGGCGCTGGATGAAACCCAGCCGCCGTTCGACCGAACTGCTGTTCCTGACCAATCGCGTCAAGGTGACCTACCAGCCCAAGGGCGTTGTCGGCGTCATCGTGCCGTGGAATTTCCCCATCTACCTTGCGGTGGGTCCGCTGGTGGCTGCGCTGGCGGCGGGCAACCGCGTGATGATCAAGATGCCGGAAGTCACGCCGGCCACCAACGCCGTATTCAAGGCGCTGCTGGCTGAAATCTTCGACGAGAGCCAGGTCGCCCTCGTTGGCGAAGAGCTGCTCGATCCGAACGTCTTCACCTCGCTGCCGTTCAACCATATCGTCTTCACTGGTTCGCCCGCGGTCGGCAAGATCGTGATGCGCACAGCGGCCGAGAACCTGACGCCAGTCACTCTGGAGCTGGGCGGTAAATCCCCCGCGCTGGTGACCCGCAACTACCCCATTGCCGACGCTGCCACCCGCATCACGCACGGCAAATCGGTCAATTGCGGGCAGATCTGCGTGTCACCAGATTACGCACTGGTGCCGCGCGAAAGCGTCGACGCCTTTGTTGCGGGCGTCAAGGCGACGTTCCAGCGCTTCTATGGCAACCACACCGACGGCAACGAGAACTACACGGCCGTGGTCCATGACCGCCATCACCAGCGCATGCTCAGAATGCTCGACGATGCGCGCGCCAAAGGCGCCCGCA
>JANYAN010000322.1 GCA_025361305.1 Burkholderiales bacterium | reverse complement strand
CGACGTCGGGGTGGTCCGGGCCGAGTGCTTTCTCCCGGATCGCAAGCGAGCGCTTGTACAGGGGCTCGGCCGCGCCGAAGCGGACCTGGGTGGCATAGAGGCCGGCCAGCCGGTTCAGCGCCCGCGCGACTTCAGGATGGTCGGGACCGAACGCCGCCTCTTTAATCGCGACGACTCGAGCGTAAAGGGGCGCGGCGTCCGCGTGGCGCATGGACGCGACGTACATTGCGGCGAGGTTCGACAGCGACGTGGCGAGATTGTGCTGGTCCTTGCCCGGTGCCGCCTCGGCAAGCGCCAGCGCCTTTTCGGCCGCGGCGATGGCCTTGGCAACCTCTCCCTTGCGGTAGAGCGAGACTGCTTCGCGGTTCGCCGCCGTCCAGGCCGTATCGTGCGCCGGCGCCTGCGCGTGCGCCCCGCCGGCGACTGCGAGGCAGATCAACGCGGTGCCGAATAAGTTTTTCATAAACGGCAATACAACTGGCCTGTTTGCCGCTCTGGAATTGGATCTACGTAAATTAAAGTTTTACTTTAATGCCTGGCGGACGCAGTCGATGTAGTACTCCATCACGCCACCCGCAGTTCCACCCTGCGGCTCCTCCACGAGGCCGTGGATATCGGTTTCGAAGCCGGGAAACTTGCGGTTGAAGTCTCGCGCGAACTTGAGATAGCTCACGATGGTCGCGTTGAAGCGCTCGCCGGGAATCAGCAAGGGGATGCCGGGCGGGTAAGGCGTGAGCAGCACGCTGGTCACCCGCCCCTCGAGCTTGTCGATCTCCACGCGGTCGATCTCGCGGTGCGCCATCGCGGCAAAGGCGTCGGAGGGCTTCATCGCCGGCTGCATGTCGGACAGGTACATTTCCGTGGTCACGCGCGCCACGTCGTTGGCCTTGTACATGCCGTGAATCTGGTCGCACAGGTCGCGGATGCCGAGGCGTTCGTAGCGCGGATAGGCCTGGCAGAACTCCGGCAGCACGCGCCACAGCGGCTGGTTCTTGTCGTAGTCGTCCTTGAACTGCTGCAGCGCCGTCACCAGCGTGTTCCAGCGCCCCTTGGTGATGCCGATGGTGAACATGATGAAGAACGAATACAGGCCGGTCTTCTCGACGATGACGCCGTGCTCGGCCAGGTACCGCGTCACGATCGCCGCCGGGATACCCGACTTGGCGAACTTGCCGGACACATCCAGCCCCGGCGTGATGACCGTGGCCTTGATCGGGTCGAGCATGTTGAAGCCCGGCGCGAGGTTGCCGAAGCCGTGCCATTTCTCGTTCGCCTTGAGGATCCACTCCTCGCGCGAGCCGATCCCGTCGGTGGCGACCTTGTCCGGCCCCCACACCTTGAACCACCAGTCCTTGCCCCACTCGGCGTCGACCTTCTTCATCGCGCGGCGGAAATCGAGCGCCTCGAGGATCGACTCCTCCACCAGTGCGGTACCGCCGGGCGGCTCCATCATCGCCGCCGCCACGTCGCAGGAGGCGATGATCGCGTACTGCGGCGAAGTCGAGGTATGCATAAGGTAGGCCTCGTTGAACGAGTGCCGGTCGAGCTTCCTGGTCTGCGACTCCTGCACGAGGATCTGCGAAGCCTGCGAGATGCCCGCCAGCAGCTTGTGCGTCGAGTGCGTGGCGTAGATCATCGCGTCCTTGGTGCGCGGCCGGTCGCGTCCGATGGCGTGCATGTTCTTGTAGAAATCGTGGAACGTGGCGTGCGGCAGCCAGGCCTCGTCGAAATGCAGCGTGTCGATCGAAGAGTTGAGCGTGTCCTTCAGCGTCTCCACGTTGTAGAGCACGCCGTCGTAGGTACTCTGGGTGATGGTCAGGATGCGGGGTTTCTTCCGCTTGGCCGCGCGCGCGAAAGGATTCGCCTCGATCTTCTTCGCGATGCTCTCCGGGCTGAATTCCTCCAGCGGGATCGGCCCGATGATTCCGAGGTGGTTGCGTGTTGGCGTAAGGAATACGGGAATGGCGCCGGTCATCGTGATCGCGTGCAGGATGGACACGTGGCAGTTGCGGTCGACTACAACGATGTCGTCGGGCGCGACGTTGGCGTGCCAGACCATCTTGTTCGAGGTCGAGGTGCCGTTGGTGACGAAGAAGCAGTGGTCGGCACCGAAAATTCGCGCCGCGTTCCGCTCCGAGGCCGCCACCGGCCCGGTGTGGTCGAGCAGCTGGCCGAGTTCGTCCACCGCGTTGCAGACGTCCGCGCGCAGCATGTTCTCGCCGAAGAACTGGTGGAACATCTGGCCCACGGGGCTCTTCAGGAAGGCAACGCCGCCCGAGTGGCCTGGGCAGTGCCAGGAGTAGGACCCATCCTCGGCGTAGTCCAGCAGGGCCTTGAAGAACGGCGGCTGCACTCCCTCGAGGTAGCTTTTGGCCTCGCGGATGATGTGGCGCGCCACGAACTCGGGCGTGTCCTCGAACATGTGGATGAAGCCGTGCAACTCGCGCAGGATGTCGTTGGGGATGTGGCGCGCGGTCTTGGTCTCGCCATAGATGTAGATCGGCACGTCGGCGTTCTTTCGGCGCACTTCCTCGATGAAGCTGCGCAGGTTCAACACTGCCGGATCCAGGTCCGGCCCCGGCGTGAACTCCTCGTCATCGATCGACAGGATGAAGGCGCTGGCGCGGCTTTGCTGCTGCGCGAATTGCGAAAGGTCGCCGTACCTTGTGACCCCCAGCACTTCCAGGCCTTCGCCCACGATGGCCTGGGCCAAAGCGCGGATACCCAGGCCCGATGTATTTTCGGACCGGTAGTCTTCGTCGATGATGACGATGGGAAAGCGGAATTTCATGGGGCCTCCTGGACAGCGGGCCAAATTGATCAAAGCAGCCGCGAAGTGTATGCAATATCCCGCCAGGCCCCTTGTGCCAGCCGGGATTTGACTCAAAATGTGGTGACATCAAGACAAAAGGACGGGCCATGGCTGAATCGACTCTGTGGTGGCTGATGACCGGAATCGCGGTCGCGGTCGAATTGCTGACCGGCACTTTCTACCTCCTGATGGTCGCCATCGGGCTTGGGGCTGGAGCGCTGGCAGCCCACGCCGGCGCGGGCGTGTCCCTACAGCTGGTTGTCGCCGCGGTGGTCGGTGGCGGGGCTGTGGCGGCTTGCTATCTGGTGCGTGGCAAGCGGCTCGCCGGCCCGGCCGAGGTCGACAGCCTTGACGTTGGCGCGACCGTGCAGGTCGATTCCTGGAATACGGACGGCACGGCCAACGTGAAGTACCGCGGCGCAAACTGGACCGCCATGCCGGCGCCCGGTACTGCCCAGGTCACCGGTGCGCATCGAGTGCGCGAGGTGGTCGGCAGTCGGCTGGTCGTCGAGAAACTCTGAACAACAACCCACTGGAAAAGCCATGGAAATTGCCGTCGTCCTGTTCGTCATCGCGCTGATCTTCGTCGTTCGGTCCATCAAGGTCGTGCCCCAGCAGAACGCCTGGGTGGTCGAGCGTCTGGGCAAGTACCACGCTGCCCTGGCGCCGGGCCTGAACTTCCTCGTGCCATTCATCGACAGGGTGGCCTACAAGCACAGCCTGAAGGAAATCCCGCTGGACGTGCCCAGCCAGATCTGCATTACACGCGACAACACCCAGCTGCAGGTGGACGGCATCCTTTACTTCCAGGTGACCGACCCGATGCGCGCCAGCTACGGTTCGTCCAACTACATCATGGCCGTGACCCAGCTGGCCCAGACCTCGCTGCGCAGCGTGATCGGTAAATTGGAACTGGACAAGACCTTCGAGGAGAGGGACATCATCAACGCCCAGGTGGTCGCCGCCATCGACGAAGCCGCGTTGAACTGGGGCGTCAAGGTGCTGCGCTACGAGATCAAGGACCTCACGCCGCCGAAGGAGATCCTGCACGCCATGCAGTCGCAGATCACGGCCGAACGGGAAAAGCGCGCGCTGATCGCCGCCTCGGAAGGCAGGCGCCAGGAACAGATCAATATCGCCACCGGCGAGCGCGAAGCTTTCATCGCGCGCTCAGAGGGCGAAAAGCAATCCATCATCAACAATGCCCAGGGCCAGGCAGCCTCGATCACGGCTGTAGCCGAGGCCACAGCCATGGCAATCGAACGCATTGCGGCCGCGATTCGCCAGCCCGGAGGCGAGCAGGCCGTGCAGCTGAAGGTGGCGGAAAAAGCCGTGGAGGCCTATAGCAAGGTCGCGGCCGATGCCAGCACCACGCTGATCGTGCCCAGCAATATGACCGAAGTTTCGGCCCTCATCTCCTCAGCCATGCGGATGGTGCAGACGGGCAAGGCCGCATCCTGACGCAGTGCCGGCGCCGAAAGCGGCGCTGCTACAATCACCAGCTCCGGAGCGGTGGATGAGCGGTTTAAGTCGCACGCCTGGAAAGCGTGTGAGGGTTAATAGCCCTCCGCGGGTTCGAATCCCGCCTGCTCCGCCAGGGGGCCTCATTTCAACGAGGCTTCAAAGCCAGTTTCGCTTTCTGCCCAGCAACCTGCCCATCATGCAGGGCTGTAATCAGGCTGTCGGCGCCGGGCGCAACCCGTAACGCTCCATCACCTGCGCCAACCTCGCTTTGTCCGGCGGGCCACCCGCGCCCACCACGGCGGCCACGTCGCGAAAATACTGTTCACCGATGTCGGGCGAATTGGTCACCAGCGCCCGCGCACTGGCGGCGTGCGGATTGCTGAATGCATGAACCACGCCGCGTGGCGTGAACATCCACTCGCCCGGGGTCAGGTCGCGCGTGACATCACCGACGGAGTAGCGCAGAACGCCCTCGAGCACGTACACGAGTTCATCATTGGCGGAGTGG
>JANYAN010000296.1 GCA_025361305.1 Burkholderiales bacterium | reverse complement strand
TGGAGCTCCAAGATGATCAAGGTCGGCGATTCCCTTCCCCAGGCAACCCTGATGGAATACTCTGAGGTTGAAGGCAACGGCTGCAGCATCGGGCCGAACCCGGTTGATGTGGTCAAGGCCAGCGCCGGCAAGACTATCGCGCTGTTTGCGCTGCCAGGGGCTTTCACGCCGACCTGCTCGGCCAAGCACGTGCCGGGCTACGTCGAGAAGTACGCCGATCTCAAGGCTGCCGGCGTCGATGAAATCTGGTGCGTGAGCGTCAATGATGCCTTCGTGATGGGCGCCTGGGCGCGCGATCAGAAATCCGTCGGCAAGGTGCGCATGCTGGGTGACGGCAGCGCCGAGTTTGCGCGGGCCGCCGGCTTGACGCTGGACCTGACGGGCAAGGGCATGGGCGTGCGCAGCGCCCGCTATTCGATGCTGGTCAAGGATGGCAAGGTCGCGACCCTCAATGTCGAAGGGCCGGGCAAATTCGAAGTCAGCGACGCGGCCACCATGCTGGCCCAGGCCAAGGGCTGAAGCCGGGGACCGGGCTGCAACGCCCGGGCGCGGATCGTCAGCGCAGGTCCGCCTTGAGGTAGTGTGCGCCCGGAATCGGGTTGTGATAGTACGGCGGGACTTCCTCGAAGCCCAGTTCATCGTACAGCGCCCTGGCCGCCTCCATGTCGTCCAGCGTGTCAAGCAGCACGCAGCCATAGCCGGCACGCCTGGCCGCGTCCAGCGCCGCCTCGGCCAGCTGGCGCCCGATGCCCAAGCCGCGAAAGGCCTTGCGGACATACAGGCGCTTCATTTCCGCGGCGTCAGGATAGTCGGCCTGGTCAAGCGGCCGCAAGGCGCAGCATCCCGCAGCGGCGCCATCCACCAGCGCCAGCAGCAGAAAACCGCGGGGTGCGGCGTAGTCACCTGGCAGGCCATCGAGTTCCTGCTCGAAACCCTGGAAGCACAGGTCCACACCCAGCCCCTGGGCGTACTCGCGGAAAGCCGAGCGCAGCACGTCCATTTCTTCGGGTGTGGCAGGTGTGATGAGCCGAAGCGCCGGGTTGCGGGCCGTTTCCAAGCGGGTTCTGTCGTGGTCAGGGGACGTCAGTTTAGCCCGTCGCGCGACCTGACGCAGCCGGCACCCACCGGCCTCAGGATGGGCCGAGGCTCACCAGCCACGCGACGGCGCCTGCGCATGCCGCGAACAGGGCCGCAGCCGCCAGTCGCGACACCAGGTCATCGCGTGACGCGGGGGCTGAAAAGGCCAGCTGCTTGTCACCGCGCAGCATGGGACCGATGAGGTCCTGCTTGCGGCGCAGGCGGTAGTAGGCGATCGCGCCCAGGTGCAGGGCAACCAGCCCGATCAGGACTCGCTGGCCGACATACCGGTGATAGCTGGTGACCAGCTTGACGGTCGATTCCGACACGAACGCGCTGAGCGGGCCCGAGAACTCGAGCCGATCGTCGCTGAACAGCCCCGTTGCGACCTGCGCCATGAGGAACAGGAGAAGCGCCCATACCGACATGGCACCCAACGGATTGTGGCCAACCGCATGCTTCGGATCGCCGTGACCCCTGACATGGCGCAGGATCGAGCGAGGCGAATGGACGAAAGAGCCGAAGCGCGACCAGCGACCGCCCACGAAGCCCCAGATGCTCCGGAACAGCAACAGGCTGGCCACGAGGTAGCCGAACCGGGCATGCCAGGGCATTGCACCGGCCGCGATCTTGCCGCTGACGATGAGCCCCAGGAACGACACGGCAAGTGCCCAGTGGAAGACACGCGTAGGGAGGTCCCAGACCCGAACGCGGGACGGAGTCACATCAGGCATGAACTGGCTTGCTGCGGCATGGCGAGAATCGATTGTGCCGCTCCAACCGGCTTGGTAGTTTCCCGAGGTAGGGCTGTCGTCGAGAACTTTCCCGGGCTCGCGTAGTCAGCCACTGAGACAATAAGTCCGAGGGAATCAGGGCTCATGAAGAAAAATCTCTGGAAAGTCCTGCTGTGGGGTTGCGCGGTGGCGGCTTGCGTTCCTGCGCTGGCACAGTTTCGCAAGCCCGACGACGCCATCAAGTACCGGCAGAGTGTGATGTTCATCATGGGGACACACCTGTACTCGCGCATTGGCGCAATGAGCAACGGCCGCAGCACCTACGATGCGAAGGTGGCCGCTGAAAGCGCAGAACTCGTGGCCCTGCTGGCCAAACTGCCGTGGGTCGCTTTCGGGCCAGGCACCGATCAGGGCATGACCGACGCCAAGCCTGCGGTCTGGACTGAGCAGGCCAAGTTCAAGGACCTGGGCGACAAGATGCAGGCCGAGACGGCCAGGCTCGTCATCGCAGCGCGGGCCGGGGATCTGGAAACGTTGAAGGTGGCGTACCGGACCACAGCCAACAGTTGCAAGGCGTGTCACGACGTCTACACAAGCCAATGACTTACCATCGCCAACATGAGTGATTTGCTCGCCAACCCGGCCGTCCAAGCGGGCGTCGCCCCCTTTCTGGTTGCGCTTGCCGTGGCCGCGTTGTTGCGGCGTGGCCGCCTGCTTGGCCTGGCGATCGGTGCCGCCTTCCTGGTCGTTATTGCCCTCACGATGGGGTTTTCAGTCGAGGTGTTGACGTCGCTGCGAAAGCTCATGCTGGTTGGCGTGGGTACGATCGTGCTTGTGCCCGTGCTTGAATTGCCCGCCGTGCGCTCACGCAAGGGTCTGGCGATTGCCGTCGCAGTGGCAAGTGCAGCGACTGCGGTGTGGATTCCGTTCAGGGTCATCGCGCAGATTGAGGGCTGGCAGGCCTACGGCGCCGGGCTGGCCGCTGCCGCGTTCATGGCGGTGCTGGTCGATGGCACGCGACGCGCTTGCGCCGATGACCCGGTTCGATCCGCATCGGCCGCGCTTGTCCTGGGCCTGGGGGCCGGGGGGCTGGCCTTGCAGGGCGCGTCGGCGCAGCTGGCTCAAATTGGCATCGCCATTGGCGCCGGAGCCGGTGCCGCGCTGTTTGTGCAAATGCTCGCAGGAGCGCCGGCTACCCGCGGCTGGTCCCTGGCTCTGCCGGCAAACGTCGTATCCGGCCTGGCGGGGCTGCTCGCGGTATTTACCGGCTCACTGGCCTGGCCTGGGCTGCTGGCCCTGCTGGTGGCGCCCTGGGCCATGCGCCTGGTGCCGCAGCGAGATCGCCCCGTGTGGCTGACTGCCATCATGTCGGCGGTCGCGGCGCTCGTTCCCGTTCTGCTGACGCTCGTTTGGTTCAGGATCTCCGGATCGAGCCCCACCTGATCGATCAATTCCGCAACGCGTCCTTCACCAACCCAGGAGTTACCCATGTCACGTCTGTTACCCACCGCCTTGCTTTGCCTGGCCCCGCTGTCGGCACTGGCCGCACCGCTGACCTACACCATCGACTCGTTCCATTCATTCCCGAACTTTTCGATCAACCACCTGGGAATGTCGACGATCCAGGGCCGCTTCGACAAGATGACGGGAAAGATCGTCCTCGATACTGCGGCCAAGACCGGTTCGCTCGACGTCAAGGTCAGTACCGCATCGGTGTCCACAGGCGACGCCAAGCGCGCTGACGGCGCCCGCTCGCGCGACGAGCACTTGCGCTCGGCCGATTTCTTCAATAGCGCCGAGTTTCCCGACATGGTCTACAAGTCGACGAAGCTGAACTTCAATGGCGAGGCGCTGGAAAGCGTCGAGGGTACGCTGACCCTGTTGGGCGTTTCCAAGCCCGTCAAGCTGAACGTTTCCTCGTTCAAGTGCGGCCCCCACCCGTTCTCGAAAAAACCCATGTGTGGTGCAGCCATCGAAGGCGTGGTCCACCGGACCGATTTCGGCATGAAGTTCGGCGTCCCGGGCATCTCCGATGAAGTCAAGCTGAGCATCGGGATCGAGGCCTATCCGGAATAGCCAAAACGCGCTCCATGCGGCACGCGCGTGATCTGCTTGCAGGCGCCGTGAAGTCCATAACGGTTGGCGACGCAGGCAAGATTCTCACCGGGGGCGATACGTCGGTCACGGCATTCTTCGCGGAGGTGAAGAGGAGAAGAGAATCCGCAGCGATCCGCTGGGTACCGGTAGCGCGATCCTGGGCAAGGTTTTCGGAGCGATCAGATAGCGCTTCACGCGGCCTTTCCCAGCTCGAGCACAAGCAGCGAGGGCAGTTGCGTGGCGAGGGAGTCGCGGCTGACCCGGGTCATGCTGTCGCCCATCCAGCTGGCCATTTCGACCGTGTTGGACGCGGTCGCGATTTCGATGAACGGAAAGTTCATGTCCATGCGCACCAGATCCTCGCGCAGCTCATCGAACTGGTGATCGCGCAGGCGTTCGTCGATGACGATCACGTGCGGCTTTTCCAGTTCGCAAAAGCGCACGGCGCGCTGGGTGCTGGGCGTGCAATTTAGCACCAACCCCATGGTCTCGCAGATGTCCTTGACGGTTTCGCGCAGATCCATGTCGGCACTGACGAGCAGGACGCGGTGGCCGGCCACGGGGCTCTGCCCGACCATCTGCAGCGACGACTCCCCGCCGGTGTCAACCTCCACGGCCGTGAGCCCCTTGAGCAGGTTGACCGTCCCTGGAAATTCGATCATGACGATTGAGTGGCCCGGTCCCATGAACCGCTCGACCATGACCCCCATGACCTGCGCGGTCTGGAGCAGCAGATACCAGCTCAGGTTGTCGCGCGCGCGGGCCTCCTCGCGCTGGGTTGTGGCCGCCACGGACTGGTTGGCCTTGAGGACAAGAACCGCGTGTTCCGGCCAGTTCTTGATCTCCATGTAGACCATGATGCGTTGTCCCAGCTCCGCAGCCCAGTCGATCGCGGCCTCCACCAGGCCGGTGAGCAACCCCGGGTCGACGATCACCTCGACAGGATGGATCTTGCGCAGAACTTCGATGCCCAGCGCGCGGAACTGTTGAGTCCGTCCGTCAACGGCCTGGTTGACGAACGCATCCAGGCTCAGGCGTTCGGGCGATTGGGCCAGTCGCCCGCTGGCCAGGCGGGAAATCTGCTGGCTCTGCATCGCAACCTTTTGCATGGTGTCCAGCACCGTCTTCAGCGCGCCGACCTGGACGTGCGTCAAATGGCGGGTCCGTGCCACGTCGTGCACGACATCCTGCAAGGTCGAGATCGGTACGGACAGTTGCATGCCGATGATGCCCGGCAACGCCTTGGCGATCCCGGGCGTCCCGCCGCCTCCCGTATCCGCCGCCGAGTGTCTTCCAGCGTGACCGTTATTGACTGGCATGGGCTCCCTCAAAAAACCGAACTGAACAACGCTATTGATACAAGTGCTTACATTCTGGCAGGCTCGGCGCGATTTGCAACGCCTGCGCGCCAATTGGCTCACCAAAGCGTGAAATTTTCCGCGAGGGAAAGCCTTCTTGGCGCGAACGGATAATCATTGCATGTTTCCCCTGCGGCTGTGCCCCGCGATGTTCCTGCTGGCAAGCCTTGCCGCGTGCAGCCCCACTTACAACTGGCGCGATGTGCGCGTGACCCCGACGTCGCTTCAGGCCCAGCTGCCATGCAAGCCCGACCAGGGCCAGCGCCAGGTGTCCATTGCGGGGCGCCAGGTCGACATGCATGTTCTGGGCTGTGACGCCGGCCGCGCGACATTCGCGATCATGTTCGCCGACATCGGCGAGCCCGCACCGGCGGGGGCAATGCTGGCGCAGTGGAAGGCTGCGACCCTGGCCAACATGCGTGCAGCTTCAACTCAGGAACGGATGTTCCTGCCGCCGGGTGCGCTTGGTGTGGCCGAGTCCGTGCAGGTTGCTGCCAGCGGCCGGCGTACGGACGGCAGCGCGGTGATGAGCCGCGCCGCCTACTTCACGCAGGGGACGGGCGTGTTCCAGGCTGCAATCTACGCTGACCAACTCGTGCCCGAGCAGGCCGACACCTTCTTTTCCGCGCTCAGGTTCGAATGACTGTTCTCGCGCGCCGACCCGCGGCGTTGGTGTTTCTCGCCTTTGCCTTTACCTATTTCTTCTCGGCCCTGCTGCGCGCGATCACAGCGACGCTCGCACCCGCCCTGACTCGGGAATTTGCCCTCGATGCCAGCGATCTGGGATTGCTGGCCGGCGGCTACTTCCTGGGCTTCGCTGCCACCCAGCTGCTCCTGGGCAGGTGGCTTGACCGGCATGGTCCGAAGCGCGTCAGCGTCGGCTTCCTGGGAATAGCGGTGGCCGGTTGCCTGGCCTTTTCGCTGGCGACCAGCTTTGCCGCGCTGCTGTTCGCGCGGGTTTTGTGTGGCGTGGGTGTCAGCGCGTGCCTGATGGCGCCGTTGACGGGCTTTCGCCGCTGGCTCGAGCCAGCGGCGCAACTACGCGCGAACTCGTGGATGCTGATGACCGGGTCGTTTGGCATGGTGGCGTCCACGCTCCCAGTGCAGTGGCTCATGCCGCACACCGGTTGGCGGTCCCTGTTCTGGGGCCTGGCCGCCGTGCTCCTGGTCGCCATGGCCGTGATCGCCTGGCGCGTGCCCCGCTGGGAGCAGGCCGCGCCGCCAGACACGGGTCAGGCCGCGGGATACGGCGCGGTTTGGCGCCACCCCTTCCTTCGACGTGTGTCGGCCATCGGCTTCTTCTGCTACGGCGGCATGATTGCCATCCAGACGCTGTGGGCCGGGCCCTGGATGGTGCGAGTCGCCGGCTATGCGCCATGGGAGGCTGCCGCCGGGCTCTTCACCATCAACCTGTCGATGCTGGTCACGTTCTGGAGCTGGGGCCTGGTCAATCCCTGGCTGGTCCGCCGGGGGATCACAGCCGAACGGCTCATCACCTGGGGCCAGCCGCTCAGCCTCGGCGTTCTTGCTGCAATAATCATAGCGGGTCCGGCGGCGGGCGCGGGCGCGTGGGCGCTGTTTTGCGTATCTTCGACCGTCATCGCGCTGGCCCAGCCGGCGGTTGGCCTGGCATTTCCTGCGGCGTTGGCGGGCCGCGCGCTGTCAGCCTACAACCTGGTAATTTTCGCCGGCGTGTTTGTCGTGCAGTGGGGGATTGGGTTGTTGGTCGATGGGTTTGCCGCTGCGGGGCTGCAGGAGATCGCCTGCTTCCGGGCGGCGATGTCGGTGTTCCTGGCCTGTGCCGCGCTGTCGTACGGGTATTTCCTTCTTACGAACCGGGATAATCAGCCAATACCCTGACCAGGCCCGCATGAACGCCATCCTCCTCATCGCCCACGCCCCGCTGGCCAACGCCCTCAGGCAGTGCGTCCTGCATGTCTTCCCCGACTGCGGGCCGAGCGTGGTCGCCATCGATGTGCAGCCGACTCTTTCACCCGAAGAGACGCTGGCCACGGCACGCATCGCGCTGGAGCAGCTTGGCCAGTCACCGCAGGTCACCGGCGTACTGGTGCTGGCCGACATCTTTGGCGCCACGCCCAGCAACGTGGCGCAGAAGCTGGTGGATGGCGTCAGGAGCCGCCTGGTCACCGGCGTGAACCTGCCGATGCTGCTGCGCAGTGTGAGCTATCGCAACGAGCCGCTGGAAGCGCTGGTGTCGCGCGCGGTAGTGGGTGGCACACAAGGGGTCATGCAGGTGGCAATCACGGCGCCCCAGAACCAGCCCCGACGAACCAATGATCAAGACAAATACGACCATCAGCAATAAGCTGGGCCTGCACGCCCGCGCGTCGGCCAAGCTGACCAAGCTGGCCGGCAGTTTCCCGTGCGAGGTCTGGATGAGCCGGGCCGGGCGGCGGGTCAACGCCAAGAGCATCATGGGCGTGATGATGTTGGCTGCCGGCATCGGCAGTGAAGTGACGCTTGAGACCGACGGCGACCGCGAGCAGGAGGCCATGGATGGGCTGCTGGCGCTGATTGCCGACAAGTTCGGAGAGGGCGAATGACCTTCTCGGTCCACGGCCTGCCGGTGGCCCGCGGCATCGCCATCGGGCGCGCGGTGCTGATGGCTTCCAGCCGCGTGGACGTTGCGCACTATTTCATCGAGGCCGGACAGGTCGACTCTGAAATCGCGCGGGTCAGGGCCGGCCGCAACGCGGTGGTCGACGAGATCCACCGCCTGCAGCAGACCATCTCCCTCATGGGACCCAAGGAGGCGCCGCATGAGCTGACGGCCCTGCTGGATGTGCACCTGATGCTGCTGCAGGACGAAGAGCTGATCAGTGGCGTCAAGCGCTGGATCACCGAACGCCTGTACAACGCCGAGTGGGCGCTCACGACCCAGCTCGAAGTGCTGGCGCGCCAGTTCGACGAGATGGAGGACGAGTATCTGCGCGAGCGCAAGGCCGACCTCGAACAGGTGGCCGAGCGCATCTTGCGCTACATGAAGGGCGTGGCCTCGCCCGTTGCGGCCCCGGTCAGCCCGCGCCGCAAGACCCAGCAGGACCTGCTGCTCGACGACACGATGGATGTGCCGCTGGTGCTGATCGCGCACGATCTGTCACCCGCGGACATGCTGCAGTTCAAGCAGAGCGTGTTTGCCGGTTTCGTCACGGACGTGGGTGGCACGGCCTCTCACACGGCCATCGTGGCGCGCAGCATGGACATCCCGGCCGTGGTCGGCGCCCGCAGCGCCAGCCAGCTGGTGCGCCAGGACGACTGGGTCATCATCGACGGTGATGCCGGCGTGATGATCGTCGATCCCTCGCCGATCATCCTGGCCGAATACGGATTCAAGCAACGCCAGGCCGAACTTGAACGTGGCCGGCTCTCGCGCCTGCGGCATACCCCTGCCGTCACCCTCGATGGCCAGAAGGTGGATCTGCTGGCCAACATCGAATTGCCGGGCGATGCTCCTGGCGCGGTGACCGCCGGCGCCGTAGGCGTCGGGCTGTTTCGCAGCGAATTCCTGTTCATGGGCCGCAAAGGCGACCTGCCGGGCGAAGACGAGCAATACCTTGCCTACCGGCGGGCCGTCGAGGGAATGCAGGGCTTGCCGGTAACCATTCGGACCATCGACGTCGGCGCCGACAAGCGCCTGGACGACTCGCTGCGCGACGATGCTCACCTGAACCCGGCACTGGGCCTGCGCGCTATCCGCTGGAGCCTGGCCGACCCGGCAATGTTCCTGACCCAGCTGCGGGCCATCCTGCGCGCCGCGGCACACGGCCAGGTGAACCTGCTGATCCCGATGCTGGCGCATGCCAGCGAAATCCGCCAGACGGTCTCGCTGATCGATTTCGCGCGCGCCGAACTCGACAACCGTGGTGTCGCGTACGGGCCGGTCAAGCTCGGCGCCATGATCGAGATTCCGGCCGCCGCGCTGACGCTGGATATCTTCCTCAAGTATTTCGATTTCCTGTCGATTGGCACGAACGACCTGATTCAGTACACGCTGGCGATCGACCGCGCGGATGAATCGGTTGCCCATCTGTACGATCCATTGCACCCGGCCGTGCTGCGGCTGGTGGCGGAAACCATTGCGGCGTGCAACGCGCGGGGCAAGGGGGTAAGCGTCTGCGGCGAGATGGCCGGCGATACCACCTTGACGCGCCTGCTGTTGGGCCTGGGCTTGCGCAGCTTCTCGATGCATCCTGCCCGCATCCTTGCCGTCAAGCAGGAGGTGCTGCGCGCCGACGCCGGCCGGCTGGCGCCCTGGGCGCAGCAGTTCCTGTTGGCCGAAGATCCTGCGCGTCTGCTGGCCGGTTGAGCCGAGCGGCCATGGCTGCTGGCCTGCTCAGCGTGTCCGCGTGCCCAGAACGGCTGCACCGATGATCAAGAGGGCCGCCAGGGCGATGTTCCAGCTGAACAAGCGGCCGCTGACCGCCATGAGCAGTGCGGTGGATGCCAGCGGCGTCAGGTAGCTGAGGATGCCGATATGGCGGGTATCGCCGCGCTTGAGCGCCCGGTCCCACAGATAGAACGCGGCGCCCAGTGGCCCTAGCCCCATCAGCGCGATCAGCACGCCATCACGCACGGTCAGTGTCGTGTCGGGCTCCAGCAGCAAGTGGCAGACCAGGGAGAGCAGGCCAGACAGCAGGCCGAACAGGCCGACGGCAGCCGTAGGAAATGGTGCGACCCGCCGGGTCAGCAACGAATAGGTGGCCCAGATCAGCGCAGAACCCACGGCCGGAACGTAGCCCCAGGACCATGCCAGCGCCTGGCCACTGGTGTTGCTGCCCAATATCGCGATGGCCGCACCGGAAAAACCCAGCAGTGCCGCGGCCAGGTGGACCGGGCGCACGCGCAGGCCCGGAAGCAGCACGGGGGCCAGCACCACGATGAACAAGGGCCAGAGGTAGTTGACCAGGTTGGCTTCGACCGGCGGCGCCAGTCGCAGGGCGATGAACAGCAGGAAGTGAAAGCCGAACAGGCCGTAGACGCCCAGCGCCAGCGTGCCGGGCGGCACTCGCCACTGGCGGGCCAGCGGCCAGGCCGGGATGCTTCCGATGACCAGGGCCAGCCCGGTCAGGAGAAAGGGCGGAACATGGCTGAGCGATACGCCCAACGAGGCCAGCGTGGCCCACAGGGCGATCGCGCCGAGCGCGTAAAGATTGGCGTGCAAATGCGCGTCAGGAAGCGGGCTGCCCGCCGGCAGGGATGGCAGGCACGCCGGCGGCATGCGCCTGTTCGTCCGCGTGATAGGAACTGCGAACCATCGGACCGACGGCCGCGTGGCTGAACCCCATTTCGCGAGCTCTTGCTTCGAACATCCTGAACGTGTCGGGGTGCACGTAACGCCGCACGGGCAAGTGGCTGGTGCTGGGTGCCAGATACTGGCCGATGGTCAGCATATCGATGTGGTGGGCACGCATGTCGCCCATCACCTGCAGGATTTCCTCGTCGGTCTCGCCCAGGCCCACCATCAGGCCGCTCTTGGTCGGCACGTGCGGGTGCAGCGCCTTGAATTTCTTCAGGAGATTCAGGCTGAAGGCGTAGTCCGACCCGGGCCGCGCCTCCTTGTACAGGCGGGGAATGGTTTCCAGGTTGTGGTTCATCACGTCGGGTGGTGCTGCCCTCAGGATGTCCAGCGCCCGGTCGTCGCGGCCGCGAAAGTCTGGCACCAGCACCTCGATGGTGGTGTCCGGCGACAGCTCGCGGGTCTTGCGGATGCATTCGACAAAGTGGCCGGCACCGCCGTCGCGCAGGTCATCCCGGTCGACGCTGGTGATCACAACATACTTGAGCTTCAGGCGTGCGATCGTGCGGGCCAGGCTTTCAGGCTCATTGGCGTCCAGCGGATCGGGGCGGCCATGCCCGACATCGCAGAACGGGCAGCGCCGGGTGCACTTGTCGCCCATGATCATGAAGGTGGCCGTGCCCTTGCCGAAGCACTCGCCGATATTGGGGCATGAGGCCTCTTCGCACACTGTGTTGAGCTTGCTCTCGCGCAGGATCTGCTTGATTTCGTAGAAGCGCGTCGTCGGCGAGCCGGCGCGCACACGGATCCAGTCGGGCTTCTTCAGAAGCGGCGCCGGCTCTACCTTGACCGGAATGCGTGACAGCTTGGCGCCAGCCTTGTGCTTGGCGCCAGCCTTGTAGTTCTCAACGGATTGCGCCTCGCGCACGGTTTCGGGTGTGGTCATCGGATCCTTCAGGGCGCCAGGTAAATGTCGAGCTTGCGGCCCAGCACGGCTGCCGCGTCACTCCAGGTGGTGGATACCCCGATTGTAGAAAGGTCGACGGTTTCAAGGCCGGGGCAGCCGCACGGGTTGATCCGGGTAAAGGGCTCGAGGTCCATCGCCACATTCAGTGCGACGCCATGGTAGGTGCAGTTGCGGCTGACCTTGATTCCCAGCGCAGCGATCTTGCCCAGGCCGGCGAACGGGACGGACTTGTCATCCCGGACTTGATCCGGGATCCATGGATTGCGGGTCAGGCTCGCAATGACGGGGTTCCTGGGCAGCGCAGCATGCGAAAACGGATCTTCCAGCCGCACGTAGATGCCCGGCGCACCCCCTACCCGATGGCCGGTCACGCCGTAATGCAGCAGGGTGCGGATCACCGCCTCTTCCAGCCGGTACACATATTCCTTCACGAAATAGCCGGCCCGGCGCAGGTCGATCAAAGGGTAGGCCACGACCTGGCCTGGGCCGTGGTAGGTCACCTGGCCGCCGCGGTTGGTGGCCACCAGCGGGATCGAGCCAGGCGCCAGGACATGTTCGGCCTTGCCCGCGAGGCCCTGGGTGAACACCGCCTCGTGTTCGCATAGCCAGAGCACATCGGGGGTGGAGGAATCGCGGCTGGCCGTGAAGGTCTGCATGGCCTCACAAGTAGGCGAAAAGCATACTCGACCCAGAGTCCGTAGTTGCATGGCGAAACCTCAGTCTCAGGCCTGGATCGCCGCGCGAATTTGTGCTGCCATGTCCATTCCATTGAGTGTCTTCTCGACCATGACAAATCGCTGGCCAGTGGTTTGCGCCCAACGCTCCCCCACCAGGCGCTTTTCTCGTGAGTCATCGTTGCTTGCGTATGCATCGCCTTTGCATTCGACGACGAGAAGCACGCCATTGGCAAGTTCTGCCACGAAGTCAGGGTAGAAGTAGTCCGTGGCCGTTGGAAGCCAAAAGGCAAATTCCGGCAGCTGTTCAAGATTGCGCACCCAATGCTTGACTGCGGCTTCGCGGTCCAAAGCCTTGGCGCACTCGAACTCCTCGCCTTCGGACTTCAGCTTGGCAAGCTCCGGGTAAAAGTGCTTCTTGAAAGCCCAGCGACCGCTGTAAGCCTGACGCACCGGGTAGCGGCCCTTGCGGAACGCAAACGTCCACTTCGGACCAAACGCCAATTCCGCTTCACCCCGCCCGAATAGCAGGTTCTGGAACCCCTGGTTTCGCGCCGCCGCGACAACGCTGTCGACGTGCTTGGAGATCATCTGGCCGAGCTGGAACCGCGAGCGAATCAACCCGGTCAGTTGGAAGCCGCGGTCGTGCAAGAGGTGGGAGACAAGCCTTTGCACATAGGCCTGAGTCTCCGCCTGGGTCAGCCCCGCGCGCCGTACCTGGCGTTCCAGCGCCATCACGAGGTCAAGCTCGGTTGCATCGGTGGGCACGGAGTCCAACGACAGCTGCGCCGCGTCCGCCTGCTTCAGCCGAACGCGCTCTCCGTCGAGGTAAATCTCGAACAGGTCGCTTTGCTGTACGAGGTCGAACCCCGGCAATTCTGGGCGCGGGTCCGCGCGCAACAAGTCAAATTGGATCAGCTCACCCAAGGTCTCCCGCTCGATCAGTTCCAGCTCGCCTTGAATGCGCACGCAAAGCTGGGGAATGGCAGCAAAGGGAACATCCCGTTCGGCCGGCGATTGCAAGGCGTTCAGCCGAGCCTCGTGCCGGTCAAACTGCTGCTCAAGAGCCAGCCTGTCCGCGCCGCGCGCGACCGAAAGAATAGCGACCCTCGTGGCATCGGTCACCGGCCCTGTGACTCGCACTCTGACCGGCTCAGCGCCGGACGCGCCGGGGACGACCTGGACGTCGGGCTGTGCCCGCAGCGCGTCGGCGACGTCGGCCAGATCCATCCCGTTCAGTTCAACCTCCAGAATCGCAACCCTATCTTGATGGGGTGAAGCAGCCGCGAGATCTGCGCCGCCGAACAGATCTTCGTCATCGGGCAGCAGCACGCTGGCGGCGCTCAGCGCATCGAAGCCCATGCCCTTCGTCAGACTGTCGACGAGTGAATTGGCAGCCTCCGAGAAGCTACGCGCAATCACATGCGCATAGGCTTTGTTGAGCGCCGGGCTCTTGCGCTTCCTGGCGTACGGCATGCGCAGCACCCTCCCCATGAGCTGCTCCACCGCCTGGTTGCTGCGCAGGTTTTGTAGCGAACACAGCACATAGGCAAAAGAACAGTCCCAACCCTCCTTGAGCGCGTCCACGGTGATCACGTAAAGCACCGGGCATGCGGGGTCGAAAAGGTTCACGCCGTCCAGTTCGCGCTGACTGCCGGTGGCGACCGCAATTTCGCGCTCCTGGGCGTGGTGCGCCTCGGTCAAATGCCGCTTGACCGCCTCCACGGTGGCTTCCCCGCCCTTGTCCTGGGCCTGGAACAGCACGATGGGGCGGACGTACTGTGGCTCCCGCTCAGCCTCCGCCTGCAAGTGCGTGCGTCGCAGCAAGGCATCGCGCACCGCGTCCTGCCAGCCGGTTTCGTGTTCCGCCAGCATGATCGGCAGCTTGATCATGTCCTCCGCCTCCAGCTGGCGCGCCGACACGCTGTACAGAACGTTGGTCTTCTGGGGCACAGGCGTGGCCGTGAGATCGAGCACGCACGTGGGACGGATACCGCGCAACATCGCCAGCGACAACGGTGTCTTGGCGTTATGGGCCTCGTCCACGATGACGATCGGCTGTTGCCAAGCCAGCCAATTGGCGAGCGAGCTCTTCACGCGGCCCAGGTCGGCGCGCGTGAGGAAGGTCTGGTTTTCGTCCGCCAGATCGGCTTCGTCCACGCAGGCGAGGCCGCGCTCGGCGGCCTGCTGGGGCGTGAGGTTCAGGCTCTTGAAATGCGTTTCCCAAGCCTCGCTCATGGCGTACACCCGGCGGCCCGCCTTGTTGGTCACGCGAAAGCTCTGGATGGTGGCAACCACGATGACCGCCTTGCGCCCGAAGTCTTGCGGCGGCACAGTATGCAATTCATCGAGTTCGCATACCACGAACAAGTCGCCATAGGCGTTCTTGAGCGCCGCGCGATAGGCGTGCCCTGGCGTTTGCAGCGCGCTCAGCGTCTGCGAGCGAATGGTGTCGCTGGGCACCAGCCACAGCGCAATTGGAAATTCTCGATGCGCCCAAGCCTCGGCAATACGGGGAATGGCATGCGAGGCCAACAGGGTTTTGCCGCCGCCCGTGGGAATACGCAGGCAAAGTGCCGGCACTTCGCCCAACTCGTCGCTGCGATAGGGAATGCCGGGTGTTCCGCCTTCACGCTGCATGGCGTGCGCCCATGCGGTTTCCAAGCCCATGGTCTGCGCCTGCTGCAGGAACCCATCCAGCGCGTCGAGCGCGGCGCTCTGGTAGACCTTGAGTTTGAATTCATCTGCCACGCGCAGCTCCCCCTATGTGTGCCGGGCTCACCGGGCCGAAATGTCGTACGGAATCTGCTTGAACGTCACGCCGTCCGCTGCCAGCCGGGCAGGCCCGACACGCACCGACTCACCGTACACCACGATGGTCGTGCCGGCCGGCGCCAGTTGCGCATGCAGGGTCACCAGCGCCGTGAGCACGTCGCGGGTGAGCACGTTGCCGCCCGCCGGACGCTTGTCGCCCAAGATGCCGTTGAACAGCAGGTAGCAGGCCATCCGCGGTGTGCGAGTCACCACAGCGGGCTGGCTTCCATCCTCGCTCGGAGTGGCTTCGACGGCGTAGCTCGTTCCGAGGTAAGGCGTGCCCGCCTTGGCCCAGGTAGGGTCAAAGGCCGCGCCCGTCTCCTGCTGCCAGACATAGGCGGCCAGCGTGGCAAATCGCACGTCCGGATGGATGCGGCCGTTCTCGTCGAACACCGGCGCGCCGAGCTTCATGAAGCGAAAGCCGCCGCCGCCTTGCCAGTTGACGGACTTGCTGATGCCGCCCTGCTCGCCTTCGATCACTTTTTGCAGGCGGGGCAGGCAGTGCGTGGCGGCATGATCGCCCATCTCGATGCCGATCCAGCGCCGGCCCATCTTGTGGGCGACGGCTGCAGTGGTGCCGGAGCCTAGGAAGGAATCGAGGACGAGGTCACCGGGGTTGCTGGCAATATGAATCACTCGTCGTAACAGTGCTTCAGGCTTAGGCGTCTCGAAGCTTGCCTTCTCACCAAACAACTGTTCCATTTCGGAGCTTGCGTGCTGATTCAATCCAGCATCAAGCCAAAGGCTAGAAGCAGTCATTCCTGCCTTTGCTTCGGACTTGAAGAGCTTACGCATGGGCGTCGTGGCCGTTCCCTTTACGCCCCAATACAAGCGCTTCTCTGCCTGCAGTCTGTCCATCTCCGTCTTGCTGTGGCGCCAGCACGTGCCGCGACGCGGAAAGACAATCTCGTTCGTGTAGGGGTTCGTCACGCCGTAATACAAGCTGTCGACAAATCTTCCGCCCTTGCCATTGGCCGTAGTGTCGATCTTCCTAAAGGCGCCTCTAGGATCGGGACCGCTTGGTTCGTCAAACACTTTGTACTGCGCGTCAGACTTTTCTGTACGCTCCATCAGATTGAAGACTTCTTCCGCGAGCGTCTTCTTTGAGGAGCTGTCCTTATGCTTGGCCCAGACCAGCACATGGTCGTGAATCAACCCGATTTTCCTATCGTTCGGAGGGCCGTCTCTCTTCTGCCACGCTAGGTTCATTACGAAGTTTTCCCGACCAAACGCCTCATCACCAAGGACCTTCAGGTAGTGCGCTTCGTTGTCATCCAGAGTCACCCAGATCGAGCCGTCCTCCCGCAGTAGCTCGCGCAAGAGTTGCAGTCGCGGCAACATCATGGTCAGCCACTGCGCATGTTCCAGGTTGTCATCGTAGTGCGCGAATGCGCTCCTCGTGTTGTAGGGCGGGTCGATGAAGATGCACTTCACCTGTCCGCGATAGAACGGCAACAGCGCTTTGAGTGCCTCAAGGTTGTCGCCTTGAATCAGCAGGTTTTCGGCGCCGGTGCCGTGATTCGAGACAGATTCCAGCAAGCGGTAGGGCACGCGGCCGGTGACGTTAAACGCTTCGCCGCGATTGAGCCAGTCGAGCGTGGGCATTCAGCTCAGCCTCATGTCGCGGCGATTGCGTAGCGGTCTTTGAGCCGGGTCAAGGGGCTGGCGTAGTGCACCAGTCCAAGGTGCTGCAGGCAGCCGACGACGATGCCGGGATGCGCCTCGATTTGGCTGGCGAAGGCGTGCACCGCGGCGGCCGTGAGTTCGATCTGGCCGAGCCGGCGGCGGTCGGCGGGAGAAATGAGCACGTCCGCTGCAAACTGATCTGCCTCTTTTTCTTCCTTGCTTTTCGTGGCGGCGCCCGAACTGGCGTCGTCCAGGAACACGGCGCGTTTGGGATGCTTGAGGATGTGGGCCACTTCATGGAAGAAGCTGAACCAGAAAACGTCGTTCCACTTGCCCAGGAGCGACAGTTGGATCAACGGCCGGTCGCCCAGCCAGCGCGCCACTCCGCTGACATGTGTTCCAGGGAAGGGAGCCACGAACAGAAGCACAACCCCGGCCTGTGAGCAAAGCTTGATCAACTCCCGCCCAATAACATCGGGCGGCTGTACGGTCAGCGCGCGCATCGCAGGAATGCTGGCCTGAAGTCTGTCTGGGTCGTAGTCCGGCAGATCGGCCTCAAGTGCCGCAATCTCCCCCAAGCGCAGCCACGCGGTGATGGCAGCGTTGTCTGTCTGTCTGGATGGGTTGGCGCGGCGGAACGCGGCCTGCAGCCGGCCGTATTGTTCATCCCAGCCTTCTGGCGAGGCGACGCCAAAAAAGCGCAGCGCCGGCTCGATTAAGGACGCCTTGAAACTGGATGTCATGCGTCCCAGCGGCAGCTTGCCGATCTTTTGAAGCTGCCTGAGCGGCAGTTTGTCCAGCCAGTCGATCCGGCTTTCGGCGCGGCCCGCGTCTCGCTGGCGCGCACGGAACTCCCTATAACGTGCTTCGCGCGCCAGCCAGAAATGGGCGGGCGTTCCGAGCACGCGCTCCAACTCCAGGGCCGTGTCTTCGGTGATCTCCTTGTTGCCAAGAACCATTTCATTCACGGCGTTCAAGGGGCGCCCCATCCTGCGCGCGAGCTCGGCCTGCGCGATGCTGCGCTCTTCAAGCAACTCAGACAGCGTCGCGCCAGGCGGCGACACCTCGCGAGGCTGGTAGCTCAGGGTCAGTTCAGTCATGGTAGTCCACCAGTTCAACGATGTAGATGCTGTCAATGGCGCGCCAGTCGAGCCCGCCGTCCGGTTTCGCGGGCGGGGGATCCTTCTGTGGCTTCACAATCAGGCGCAACCCGCCATGCAAGCGCGCCGAGAATTGCCCAGCGCGCTCCTGTTTCAGTTCTTCCCAATGGCCCGGCAGGTGTCGCATGTCTTCCATGCACTGTGCGGCGTCAAGATCGTCGAGGCGGCTCTTGAGCTTTTTGGCGGATTCAGCGCCATACGCTTTGGTGAGTTGCTTCGAACTCTCGAAAAGCTCTTTGTCTCTGCCGGCGAGAAAGTCAACTTTCAATTCTTATCCACCCCTAGGATGGATGATTATAGCCGACTGCGCCTTGCGGCGCAATGGGGTGCTCAGAGCACGATCTTGACCATGGGGTGGGTGCTCAGCGTGCGGTACAACTCGTCGAGCTGCTCGCGGCTGGTCGCGGTGATCGTGAGGGTGATCCCCAGGTAGTTGCCGGCCTTGCTGTCGCGCAGTTCTACGCTGGCAGCGTCGAAGCCGGGATCGAATCGGCGCGCGATGGAGGTGATCGCGTGGACGAAGCCGTCGACCTTGGCGCCCATCACCTTGATGGGAAAGACCGAGGGATACTGGATCAGCGATTCCTTGCCAGGATCGTGCTCGCCGGTCGCCGGCGTCGGGGGCGTGGTCATGTCGTAGGTGCTTTCTTCGCACGCTGGTAGCCAGCGTAGAGCAACCCGTAGATGGGGCCGGGCCGGCCGGTTCCAATGGCCTGGCCGTCAAGCCGCGTGACCGGCAAGACCTCCTTGGTGGCCGAGGACAGCATGAGCTCGTCGGCGGCGAACACCTCGTCGCGCGGAATGCGGCGCAGCTCGAAGGGGACGCCAGCTTCTCGGCAAAGGGATTCGATCAGGCCGTAGCGGATGCCCTCGAGCACAAGGTTGTCGCGCGGCGGCCCCAT
Source organism: Burkholderiales bacterium (assembly GCA_025361305.1). Lineage (GTDB taxonomy): Bacteria > Pseudomonadota > Gammaproteobacteria > Burkholderiales > Burkholderiaceae_C > Ramlibacter. The sequence goes on along the minus strand of JANYAN010000296.1, from coordinate 1,205 downwards.
CAGCCGGCCATCCTTGACCACCCAGACGTTCGAGGCCGCCGCCTCGCTGAGGTAGCCATCCCGGAACATGACGGTCTCGGCAGCTCCCGCATCTGCGCTGATCTGGCGCGCCAGCACCGAGCCGGCCAGGCTCAGGCTTTTGATGTGGGCCTTCTTCCAGCGGAAGTCGTCCGCGCTGACGCAGGCGACGCCGTCTGCGCGATTCTGTGCGGTCGGCGGGCTCATCCGGTTGCTGGTCGCGAAAACGGTGGGGGTGATTCCCTGGGGCATGAGGTGGTCACGCATCGCCACGCCGCGCGTGACCTGGATATAGACGAGCTGGTCGGTCTTGTCGGGTGGCTTGCCCACAGCCTGTGCGTAGGCGGCTATGAGCTTGTCGACGAGTTCGGCCCATTGGAGGTGAGTCATCGGGTTGCCGATACGCATCTCGCCCAGGCTGCGGTCCAGCCGGGCCATGTGCTGGGCAAAGCGGAACGGCCGCCCGGCGTAGGCAGGGACGACCTCATAGACGCCATCGCCAAAGATGAAGCCGCGGTCCAGCACGCTGATCCTGGCGTCGCGCAGGGTCGAAAATTCGCCGTTGAGGTAGCACGGCAGCTGGGGCAGGGAGGTTTCGGTCATGCCTTCGGGGCGGTCTCTGGATGTGAAGTCCCTGCATTGTGCGTCCACCCCGGGAGGCTCTTGGCCCTGCGCGTTAGCCCACTAGCGCGCTCAGGTAGCGGGGAGCCTCGGGTTTTTACTTATAATCAAGGGCTTTATATAATTTTCGGGCCGGTAATCGGGGCGTCAGATTCAATGAGAACAATCGCCCCATGGCCTGAGACGGACGAAGAAATTCCGTTCAAGCGGTTGTCCGCCGAGGAGGCGCAACGGCTGCGTGAGGAGCACCCGCCAGTTTCCCCCTGGTGGGTGGTGGCAGGGCAGGCGGCAGTGGGGCTGGTGGCGGCTCTGGCTGCCTGGGGCCTGACCGGGAAGCAAAACGTGGGATGGTCTGCAGGCTACGGCGCACTGGCCGTGGTACTTCCGGCGATTGTTTTCGTCCGCGGGCTGACCGGCCGGTTTTCTTCCCGAAGTGCCGGGACGGCCGCTGTCGGGTTCATGCTCTGGGAAATGGTCAAGCTCGGGCTGACCGTGGCCATGCTGGCGGCGGCGCCAGGGCTGGTGCCGGCGCTGAGCTGGCCGGGGCTGCTGGTAGGGTTGGTGCT
>JANYAN010000284.1 GCA_025361305.1 Burkholderiales bacterium | reverse complement strand
ACCACTGCATGGCCTGGCACATTCCGGCGAGCATGTCGCGCGGCATCGGCGGGCTCGACCTTGAGGCACTGGGCATTCCGTCCGAGGCCGACTACATCCGCAGGTATTGCGAACGCACCGGCCTGGCGACACCCGAGGCACTGAAGGCCGATTGGAGCTTCTACATGGCCTACAACATGTTCCGTATTGCGGCCATCCTGCAAGGCATCGCCAAACGAGTTGAAGCCGGAACCGCCTCCAGCGCACAGGCGGTCAGTTCCGGCGCCGGCGCCCGCCCGATGGCCGAGCTGGCCTGGCAGTTCGCGCAGCGGGCCTGAGCCCACCCCATTTCTAGGAGACCCGATGGATTTCGACTACTCACCCAAGACCAAGGAACTTCAGGCCAGGCTGCTGAAGTTCATGGACGACCACATTTATCCCAGCGAAAAGGCCTACAAGGAGGAACTCGAAGCCAACACGGTGGCTGGCAAGCGCTGGACCGCCCTGAAGACGATCGAGCAGCTCAAGCCCAAGGCCCGGGCGGCTGGCCTATGGAACCTGTTCCTGCCGGTCGACAGTACGGCGGCTTCGGGCTACGAGGGTGCCGGCCTGACCAACCAGGAATATGCGCCGCTGGCCGAGATCATGGGCCGCGTGCCATGGTCCAGCGAAGTCTTCAATTGTTCGGCCCCCGATACCGGCAACATGGAGACGATCGCCCGCTACGGCTCGGAAGAAAACAAGGCGCGGTGGCTCAAACCGTTGCTCGAAGGCCAGATCCGTTCCGCCTTCGCGATGACCGAACCGGAGGTGGCCTCTTCGGACGCCACCAACATCTGCACCCGGATCGAGCGCCAGGGCGACGACTACGTGATCAACGGCCACAAGTGGTGGATCTCCGGGGCGGCCGATCCTCGCTGCGCCGTTTTCATCACCATGGGCAAGACCGATCCCGAAGCGCCCAGGCACTCGCAGCAGAGCATGGTGCTGGTGCCCGCCGACGCCAAGGGCGTGCGCATCGTGCGGCCCCTGAGCGTGTTCGGCTATGACGACGCGCCCCACGGGCACGTGGAAATGTATTTCGACAACGTGCGGGTTCCCGTGTCGAGCATTCTGCTGGGGGAGGGCCGTGGCTTCGAAATTGCCCAGGGGCGCCTTGGCCCCGGGCGCATCCACCACTGCATGCGGCTGGTAGGACTGGCCGAACGCGCTCTCGAGCTGATGTGCCGCCGGGCTTCGTCGCGGGTAGCTTTCGGCAAGACTGTCGCTTCGCAGACCGTCACGCAGGAGCGCATTGCCGAGGCCCGCTGCAAGATCGACATGTCGCGGCTGCTCACGCTCAAGGCGGCCTGGCTGATGGATGTGGCGGGCAACAAGGTGGCCAAGACCGAAATTGCCATGATCAAGGTGGTGGCGCCCAACATGGCATGCCAGGTCATCGACTGGGCCATGCAGGTCCATGGCGGCGGCGGTGTGTCTGACGATTTCCCGCTGGCATCGGCCTATGCCGGCGCCCGCACCCTGCGATTCGCCGATGGCCCGGATGAGGTGCACCGCAACGCGATCGCCAAATGGGAGCTTGGCAAATACGGCACTTATGGCCGCGACGCCGAAGCGCCCGTGACTCGGGGCGGCTGAGGGGCCCTCTGCGCTAGGCGGGCTGGGGCGGCAAGGAGACCAACGCCGCTTCACAGGCCGTGGTGAAGATCCTGGACGCGTGCTCCAGCGTGGGCATGCTGGCCGGTGAATACTCCATGCGCAGGTAGGCCTTGCCGCTGAGCATCAGGATCAGGAAAGGCACCTCGGGCCCCGGCCCGGGGCTGGGCCAATCCAGCAGCTGCGCCGCCAGCGTGGCATTGATCCATTCGATGGCGTAGTCGCGCTTGTCGGTCAGCACGGCGTAGCGCGCCCAGAAAGGCTTGGGCAGCCCCTCCCACCCGACTTCGTCGTACATGGCCAGCCAGCGCATCTCTTCGGGCATCCGGGAGTCGACCGAGGTCTGCAGGCTGTCTGTGTACATCGAGAAGGCCTGCTTCTCCAGCGCGTCCTTGAGCGGCCGGTTGATCACCAGCACCGATACGTCATCATGAATTCCCAGCTCTGCGCGGGCCCGCAATTCAGCGCCGTGGATATACGCCCGCGAGGCATTGCCCACTTGCAGCCGCCACGGCCGGCCTTTTACCTTGCCTTCCAGCGACACACTGGTGCCATCGGGGTCGACAGAAAATCCCAAGCCCCGTGCCGTGGCCCACTCCGACACGGGCCCATGGGCCATCCGCGAGTCCGGCGCAATCGTTTCGCCCTCGTCTTTGGCCCCGATGGAAAATGCTTTTTTGAAGAGTTCGAACATGAAGCGGTGGTTTCACCTAAAGTGTCTCATTATGAGGTGATGTCAGTAACGCTAACAGGGGTTCACGATGATCGAAGTCTTCTCGCAACACTGACCGCCATGGACGTCAATCCCCTGGAAGCCGTAGAGCCGGCTGACGAAAGCCCCGCAGCACCCACACACTCGCGGCTGAACCCTGCTGTGGCCATCACAGTGGCGCTACTGGCAACCTTCATGGGCATCTGCAAGGTCAAGGACGACAACATCGTGCAGGGCATGCAGCAAGCGCAGGCCGACAAGCTCGACCACTGGGCCTTCTACCAGGCACGCAATCTGCGCGAAGAAGTCGCCAAGGCCACGCTGATCCAGTTGCGCCTGCAGGCCGATGACCGGCCAGCGAACCGGCGTGCCGCTTACGACGAGGCCATTGCCCAGTATGAGGCGCTGGCCAAGGACCAGCTGGCCAAGAAGGAAGAATTGCGCAAACAGGCGCTGGTCGATCAGCAGACCTACGATGCGCTGAACTTCCGCGACGACCAGTTCGACCTGTCAGACGCCCTGCTGGCCATCGCCATCTCGCTGCTGGCCATTGCTTCGTTGACGCAACTGTGGTGGCTCTTCTTCCTGAGCCTGGTGCCCGCGGGTTTCGGTGTGCTGATGGGACTGTCCGGCCTGGTTGGCTGGGACGTGCACCCGACGGCGCTGATCCAGCTGCTGAGCTGAGGCCGGCCGATCAGGCCTTGGGTCAATGCAAACGGGACAGTTTGTCCTGCGTCGCAAGCTCGACGGCACGCTCGGCGTCCTGCGGCAACAGCAGCCGCTCGGCAACCATCTGCGCTGCGGCCGCTCGCACCGCGGCAACGTATGCCGTCTCGTCAGCGTACCGCTCGGCCAGAGACGGGCGCGGATCGCCAGCTGCTTCGCGTTCTGCGCGCGTAGCGGCAAAAAGCACCACTGCGCCCTGCAACGGGAACAAGGTGCCGGCACCGTAGCCTTGCGCACGCGGATTCCATCCTGTGTAGCTTGCGCGCGGCACGGCCAGAGGCAACATGCGAATACCGGCGATAGCCATTCCATCCCGGTCGGCCCGCGGGACAAACACCGGATACATGCCGAGCAACCTGGCAGGGAACACCGTTGCGTCGGTAAAGCTGGCACCCGTATAAATGCCGGTATAGGGCAGGCCTGGAATGCCCCGGGGCACTGCGTCGTCGGCGGCGACCAGCGTTCCATGCGCGCGCATCGGTACCCGGCTTGCGGGCGGCTCGACACCTGCTGCAATCCAGCCCTGCATCGCCGCCAGCAAAGCACGCATAGGCGCGCCCGCGTGCATCGGGTTGACAGGCAGTGCCATCGCAGGCACACGCCGCATCAGCGCTGCGGGCTCGGCAAAGTGCGGCGAGCCCGCGATCATGTAGGCGCGCACGTCCGGGGGCAGATCCAGATGGTTACCCGCCAGATCTGTGACCAGCAGTGACGCGCGGGACGCCCACCATTCGTGTTCGCTATCCGTCTGCATGACGCGCGGACACGTCGCGTTCAAGCGGCAGCGCTGCATCAGTCCATCGCGTCGGCCGCTCAGCGGGTCGGACAGGGTCTGGTAGGTGAATGGGAACAGGTCTGCCTGCCACGCCGGATCCTGGGGGTGGCGCGCATTGCGGCCGTTCTGGCCGAAACGGTAATTCGACGCAATCCGCCGTCCACCCGCGATGTGCGGCATCAGCCCATCGAACACCAGGCCACCGGCCAGGTCTTCGTTGAAGCCCAGATAGAGAAAATCCCTCAGGAACCGACCGGATTGCGAGACGCCGAACCCGATCGCGCGCTGCACGGAACTGCGGCCGCCCGCGGCAAGCGGGTTGGCCGCACTCACGTCGCGCCTCAGGAACGAGACCACATCGCGCGTGGCTGCAAATCCCAGGCCGAGCACGGCGGGGTCTCGGGCCATGTAGGTCACTTCGTAAAGCGCGCCCGCATCGAATCCAGTCACTGGCCGGGCAATCTCGACTGTCTGGGCCCCGGTCGCGCGAATGGCAAGGCCCGCCGGCCTCTCGCGCGGCGCATCCCACTTCGCACGCACTGTCACCGCGAGAGACGACGGATCAGCCACCGGCCACGACAGTGTCGCCGTCGCCGGCGACCGCATGTGATCGAACAGGAACTCGTCGCGCGCGGACCCCGTCACACCCTGAAGCACCGGCGCCACCAGGGCAAGCTGGTTCGGCTGCGAAGGAATATCGGCCTGCCAGCCGACCCACACCAAGGTATAGCCCTGGGCATGGAGGAAGCCGCTCCCGGCGTCGGCCGCCTTGCTGGCGTCGGTGGCGCCCGGTTGCCCGACGTCATCGAACAGTTGGGGCGCGAGCTTGGTGCCGCGGTTTGGAACGTCTGCAAGCAGAGTGCCATTGCCGTGCGACGGATCGGCTGGGCGCAGCAGCACGACATCGGCAATCGCTTCGACCCGGCCCAGTGCATTGCGTGGCGCCTTGTCGATGTCGGCGATCACCGCGTTACGCGGATCGGCCGGATCGACGGCGATCGTCGCACGGGCCGTGATCTTGACGTACGGTCCGACGTTGCCAAAGCTTCGGCCCTCGAAAGCCGGGCCACTTTGCAGCACTTCGAAGCGGATCACCTGCGCATGACCGGCAAGCGAAAGACAAAGTGACGCGGCAAGCGCAGAAATGCGGAACTTCAACATGCTCAATCTCCCATTGATGGCTTGTACCTGTCGCTTCGATTCAGACCCGCAGCGCACGCATGACCGCCTGCGTCATCGTTGCCGTATTGCCCTTGCCCCGGATGTCGCCGGTGCGCGCCTGCGCGTCGCCCAGGCCTTGCGTGATGGCGCGCGACATCGACGCGGCCATACGAACCGCGCCTGCGTTGGCGCGGCTGTGGCCGAGCCAGTCGAACATCATGCGGGTGGATTCCATCATGGCGTAGGGGTTGGCAATGCCCTTGCCGGCAATATCCGGCGCTGAGCCGTGCGTGGCCTGCGCCATCACGACATTACCGTCGCCGATGCACAGTCCGGGCGCCATGCCGAGACCACCGACCAGGCCGGCAGCCTCATCGGACAGGATGTCGCCGAACATGTTGGTCGTGACAACCACGTCGAACGTCTGCGGATCGCGCACCAGGCGCATCGCGAAGGTGTCGACGATCACGTCGTCGACGAGCACGTCGGGGTATTCCGGCGCGAGCTTTCTGCACTCCTCCACGAACATGCCGCAGCTGAGCTTGAAGACTGTGTCCTTGTGCACGTACGTCAGATGCTTGCGCCGCTGGCGTGCCAGCTCGAACGCGGCGCGCGCGACCCGGCGGCTGCCCGTGCGCGTGATCACCCGCACCGAGAGCGTCACTTCATCGGTCGGCCGGAATTCTCCCGATCCGACAAGCATGTTGCGGTCCGGCTGGAAGCCCTCATTGTTTTCGCGCACGATCACGAGGTCGACGTTGTCGTGCAGGCATCCGATGTCCGGATACGAACGCGTGGGCCGCACGTTGGCGAACAGGTTGAAATCCTTGCGCAGGATCGGATGTGGGTTGATCGCGTTGGGCACCTTGGGGTAGGCGCGGTGGCCGATGGGCCCAAGAATCCAGCCGTCCAGAGACTTGAGCGTCGCCAGCGTCTCTGCCGGCAGCGTGTGACCGTGCGTGTCCAGCGCCGTGCGGCCGATCGGCAGCGGGCGCCAGTCAATGGCAACACCGTGAAGTTCAGCCGCGGCGCGACTGACCTCAACCGAAGCCGGGACGATCTCATGGCCAATATCGTCACCGTTGAGGATGCCGATGCGAAGGGGTGCTGCGCTGTTCATGTCGCAGGACTCAGTCGACCTTGACCTTGGCTGTCTTGACCAGGTTGACCCAGAACTTTCCATCGTCGACCAGGAACGCGCTGAACTGGTCCGGGGATGCGGACACCGAGACTTCGGTTCCCTCACGTGCCAACGCAGCCTTCACGGCCGGCTGCTGCATCGCTGCGACGGTTGCGTCGTAGATCTTGCTGACGATGGCCGGCGGTGTTCCGGCCGGTACGAACATGCCGTACCAGAACTCGAGGTTGTATTCAGGCAGCCCCGCCTCCCTCATGCCGGGCAGGCCAGGGACCAGTGCCGAACGCTCGCGGGTGCTCACAGCGAGCGCCAGCAGCCTGCCGCCACTGGCCTGAGGCAGCACCGAAGGCGACGTGCCAAAAGTCAGCTGAGTGTCACCCGCCATCACCGACTGAATCGCCAGTGCACCGCCGCGATAGGGGATGTGCGTCATCTGGGTGCCGGTAAGCAGACCGAACAGCGCCGCACCAAGGTGAGGCGCCGAGCCGTTGCCCGAGGTGGAATAGTTCAGCTTACCGGGATCTTTTTTCGCTGCCGCGATCAGGTCGGTCACCGATCGGATGCCCGTTGCAGGATTCACGGCAAGGACCAGCGGCGATGTCGTCATCTTGCTGACGGCGACCAAATCCTTTGGCGAATACGGCAGCGCAGGATTGAGCGCCGGATTGACCGAGATGCTGCTGGGGCTCGCGATCAGTAGTGTGTAGCCGTCCGGCGCCGACTTGGCAACCAGGTCAGCAGCAATGCTCGACCCATTGCCAGGCTTGTTGTCCACCAGCACGGACTGGCCGAGCGCCTTGCCGAACGCATCGCTCATGGCGCGAGCCACCTGGTCTGCGGCACCGGCGGGCGCAAAGCCGACTACGAGCCGCACCGGCCGGTTTGGATAGGGCGCGGACTGTGCGATGGCATGACAGGCGAAGGCGCCCAGGGCGAGCGCCGCGAGCCGGCTCAATAATTTCATGGATTGCCTCCAGGCGCGCGCAGTACGATCTTTCCGACATGGCCGCCGGCTTCCATTCGCGCCTTGGCCTCGGGCAGCCGCGGGAATTCGACCACCTGGTCGATGCGCGGTCTTATTCGCCCTGCAGAAAAATGGGGCATCACTTCCGTAACGAACCGCGGCACTGCGGCCGCGCGCTGCGCCTTGGTGCGAAGCTTGTTGGAGACGCCGAACAAGGTCAGCCGCTTGGCGTGCAGTGCTTCCAGATCGATGTCTGCGTGCAGCACGCCATCGACATAGCCCACGGTGGCGAGCCGGCCCTCGAAAGCGAGAGCACGGATGTTCTCGGCGAACACGGAGCCTCCGACGGTATTGACGATGAGGTCGGCGCCGTGCTGGCCGGTTGCGTCCAGCACCGCGGCAGAAAAATCGGCTGCGCGCGTACAGAGGGCGAGATCCAGGCCCAGGGCCTGGAGCGACTCCAGCTTTTCGGCCGATCCGGACGTGCCGATGACTTGTGCGCCCAGAACCTTCCCCAACTGCAACGATGCGACGCCCACGCCCGACGACACGCCATTGATCAACAGGCATTCGGCTGGCCTGAGCCGGCCCTGCAGCACCAACATGTCGAAAGCCACAAGAAAGGTCAAGGGGATGCTGGCGGCCTCTTCCCACGACAGGGATTGCGGCATCGCAATGGCTTCGGCATCCTCCATCAACGCGCATTCGGAAAATGCCCCGGCGCACCGGCCCATGACGCGGTCGCCGGGCTTGAACCTCGTGACGCCGTCACCGACCTCGACGACGTCGCCTGCGCCTTCGCCCCCAATCGCCTTCCAGGTACCGGCTTTGCCGTGCAGGCCGTGGCCCAGCACGAACTCACCCCGATTCAGCGCTGCTGCATGCATGCGCACCAGCAGCTGGCCCGCGCCAGGCTGCGGTACGGGCGTGTCGCGCAATTCGAGCACGGCGTGCGCGTCGGTCATCTGCATCCACCAGGACTGCATCGCTGCCTTTCTAGCGTCCGGTGAAGACCGGCTTGCGTTTTTGCATGAAGGCCGTGCGGCCTTCGGTGTAATCGTCGCTCTCGAAGCAGCTGCGGATGAGCGATGCGCACAGCGCCATGTCGAGGTCGGGAGACGGCTTGAGAACTTCACGCATGATCGCTTTGCCGGCGGCTACCGTGAGCGGTGCGTTATCGGCCATCGCCATCGCATATTCGCCCTGCAATGCCGCCAGCGCATCGGGCGCGCAAACTCGCGTCACCAGCCTCATTGCCTGGGCCTCGGCGGCGTCGATGCGTCGGGCCGTGAAGAACAGGTCTTTTGCGGCGCCAGGCCCAACAAGGTCGACCAGGTTTTTCATGGCGGAATAGCGATAACCCAGTCCCAGCCGTGCCGCCGGAATCGCGAACACAGAGTCGGTTGACGCAATGCGCAGGTCGCACGCAATGGCCACATTCACGCCGCCGCCGATGCAGTAGCCGCGAATGCAGGCCAGCGTCGGCTTCGGAAAATCCTGGATACCAGCCAATGTTGCCTCGGCCATCGCCTCGTAGTGGGCAACGGCCTCACGCGCGGCGCGCATGTCTTCGAACTGGGAGATATCGGCGCCGGAGACAAACGCTTTCTCCCCGGCACCGGAAAAGACGACCAGGCGCACGCGCTCATCGTGCTGCGCGAGCCGCAGCAACAGCGGCACGGCCTCCCACATGTCGACCGACAAGGCATTGTGCTTTGCCGGATTATTGAAGCGAATGTGCAAGGTCCTGCCCTCCAGCCAGACCTGGACCCGCTCGGTGCTGGATTCGTAGCTTGGGTTGGACATCATGGCTGGCACAGCGCCGTCAGTTCGCGCACATCGGCCAGTGACGCCAGGCGCCGGCACGCGGCCGTGATCTCGCCGGCCCTGGCCTGGCCCAACTGGGGCACGACAAGCGCATTGAATTTGCCTTCGAGCTGCGCGTCAGACAATGGCCGCTCGAGCGACCCGATGGCGTGGTCGACCCGAACGTGCACGCGCCGCCCGTCGACGAGCACCGCCGTGACATCGACGGCGGCCTCCGCGATGCTGTCATCCACGGTAGCGCGAACCTTGTTGCGCAGTGCCACCACGCGCGGGCCGTTCACCACCTCGTCAGAGAACTCCTCTTCGCCAGCGCGGCCGTAGATCAGGCCAACAGCGCAGCCGTGGTACACGCTGAACTTGCCCTGCAGGCCGTCGCGCGGCTCCTTTTTGCCTGTCAGTTCCAGCACCAGCGAGTGCACGCGAAGCTCGATCGTTTCAACCTGCTCGGGCACGACACCTTGCTCGCGCAGTTGCACGCACGCGTCGATGCTCGGATGAATCACGATGCCGCAGGCAAACGGCTTGTAG
>JANYAN010000414.1 GCA_025361305.1 Burkholderiales bacterium | reverse complement strand
TCGACGAGTCCGGCGTGCAGGATCTGCCCAGCATCTGGTGGGGGTACGCCGTGCCCGCCGGCACGCCGGCACCGGTGGTCGCCAAACTCGAACGCGCTTTCAAGGCCGCCATGGCCATGCCGCGTTACCAGAAGATGCTGGCCGATACCGCGTCGATTCCACTGTCGTTCGACTCGCCCGCGAAGATGGGCGAGTACATCGAACGCGAGTCCGAGCGCTGGGCCAGCGCCATCCGCCCGCTCAACCTTAAATTCGACTGAGGCACACCATGAGCGAACGTTATTCCCTCGTGATTCGCGGTGGTACCGTGATCGATGGCAGCGGCAGTGCGCCGCGGCAGGCCGATGTCGCGATCGCGGGCGACAAGATCGCCCGGGTCGGTCAGGTGGCTGGCAGCGGCGTAGAGGAGATCGATGCACGAGGCCTGCTGGTCACGCCGGGGTTCATCGACCCGCATACACACCTCGACTTCCAGGTGACCTGGTCCGAACGCACCACACCGTGCTCCTGGAACGGCGTGACCACGGTGGTGATCGGCAACTGCGGCGTCGGTTTTGCGCCGTGCCGGCCGCAGGACCGCGACACGCTGATCGGGCTGATGGCCGGCGTGGAGGATATCCCGGCCAAGGTCATGTCCAGCGGCCTGCCCTGGAATTGGGAAAGTTTTCCCGACTTCATGGATGCGCTGGCCGCGCGCAGCTACGACGCCGACATCGTGACCCAGATCCCGCATTCCGCCCTGCGCGTATCAGTGATGGGCGAACGCGGCGTAAACCGGGAGACCGCCAGTGCGGGCGACCTCGCCGCCATGCGCAGGCTGGTGACCGAAAGTGTGCGCGCCGGCGCCATCGGGGTTTCCAGCTCGCGCTCGCGCGGGCACGTTGCAGCCGATGGGCGTCCTGCGCCCACCTTCGACTGCGCGGAACCGGAGTTGACCGCCATTGCGCGCGGCCTGACCGATGCGGGCGCGGGCTGGCTGCAGATCATTCCGGATTTCGCCGACCTGGAGTCCGAGTTCGCCATGCTGCGCCGTGTGGTCCATGCTTCGGGCCGCCCGATGGCGCTGTCGGTGATGCAGCTGGTCAACAAACCCGACCAGTGGCGCCGGGTGATGGACCTCGTGGCTGAGGCCAATGCGGCCGGCGACCCTATGCTGAGCCAGGTGATACCGCGCGCGACCGGCATCCTGCTCGGCTTCGAAATGTCGCAGAACCCGTTCTTCCTGCGCCCGAGCTACAGACAGATCGCGCATCTGCCGCTGGACCAGCGTGTGCAGGCGTTGCGCGACCCCGCGCTGCGCGCGCGCCTGTTGTCGGAACAGATTCCGGTCAACCCCGACGATGCCGAAGACCTCGGCTTGCGGGTCGCGAAATGGGATCGCCTGTTTCCGCTGACCGAGCCAGTGGACTACGAGCCGCGCGCGGAGGACAGCGTGGCCGGCAGGGCCGCGCGCGCCGGACTGCCGCCTGACGAAGTGGCGCTCGACATCCTCCTGCAGCAGGACGGGCGCGCGGTGTTGTACCGCCCGTTCAGCAACTACGGTTACGGCGACCTCGACGTGGTGCGCGAAATGATCACCGCACCCCACACCGTCATCGGTCTGGGCGATGCCGGCGCGCATCTGGGCGGCATCACGGACGCCAGCAGCGTGACCTTTCTGCTCACACACTGGACACGCGACCGCAAGCGCGGCCAGGGTGGACTGCTGCCGGTCGAATGGGCCGTGCGCCGTCTGACCCACGATACCGCCACCGTGTTGGGTCTGCACGACCGCGGGCTGCTGGCACCGGGCTACAAGGCAGACATCAACGTGATCGACTACCCGGCGCTCCGGATCCGCAGGCCCGAGGTCCTGCACGATCTTCCGGACGGTGGCACACGCGTGGTGCAACGCACCGACGGTTATGTAACGACCATCGTGTCGGGCATGCCGGTGTACCGCAACGGCTTGGAAACCGGCGCGTTGCCGGGGCGGCTGGTGCGCGGCCGGCAGCCACAGCCCGCCGGCCAGCCGATGCCGGCCTAGGGCTCGTGTTGCTCTCATCCTTCTGCTTGCGAGCGCGGACATGACGACGCCCGACACAGGCCGCCCGCAGATACCCGACCGCACGGCGGCGCAGGACCATGGCGCGTGGCTCGATCCCAGGCCTGCGATCGCAGGCATTGCGCTGGCGACACGGCCGACATCGGTGCGGCCGCGCAAGCTGGTGCTGTTTGACAACGGCAAGATCGGTGCACCCTACCACCACTGGGCGCCAGTCGCCCAGACCCTGCGCACCATGCTGGAAGCCATGGGCGAGGTGCGTCTGGAGCGCCGCGACCTGCTGGTGAACCCGATGACCGAACACGGGCCGCGTGTGGCGCAGTGGCTGCACGACGGCATCGACGGGGTGGTTTTCGCATTGTGTGACGCCGGCGTCACGCAGCCCACCGTGTTGCAGGCCGTGGCGGCGGAAAAGGCCGGCATTCCCACCGCCGTGGTGTGCCTGGAGCAGACCGCCGAACTCGGCGCCACCATCGCCA
>JANYAN010000168.1 GCA_025361305.1 Burkholderiales bacterium | reverse complement strand
GTCAAACTCGATGTTGTAGAGCTGGCCGTCCTTCTTCTCGACCTTGCGCAGATAGACGTTTTGCACGATGTCACGCGTCTGCGCGTCGATGAACACCGGGCCCCGCGGGCTTTCGAAGATCTGCCCCTTCATCGCGGCCAGCAAAGCATCGCCGCCGCCCTTGCCCTGTGTCTTCTTGAGCGCTTCGTAGATGACGCGCATGCCGTCATAGCCGCCCACGGCCATGAAGTTGGGACGCAGGCCCTTGTTGGCCTTCCCGAATGCTTCGACGAATTTCTTGTTGGCTGCCGACGGGTGCGCCGCCGAGTAGTGGTGCGAGGTGACCACGCCCAGGGCGCCGTCGCCCATGTCATTGAGCTGGTCATCGTCGGTCACGTCGCCAGTGGCGATCAGGCGGATACCGGCCTTGTCCATGCCACGCTCCAGGAACTGCTTCATCACCGCGGCGCCAGCGCCTGAGGGCACGAAGACAAACAGGGCGTCAGGCTTGCCGTCACGCACTTTCTGAAGGAACGGCGCGAAGTCCGGGTTGCGCAGCGGCACGCGCAACGATTCGGTCACGCGGCCGCCGTTGAAGGTCAGGCGATCCTTGAAATACTTTTCCGCGTCGATGCCCGGACCGTAATCAGTGACCAGCGTGATGACAGTCTTGATGCCGTTCTTGGGTGCCCAGTCGGCCAGCGCGACCGAGACCTGCGGCAGCGTGAAACTGGTCCGCACGATATAGGGCGACGCCTCCGTAATGATGGAGGTGGCAGCGGCCATCACGACCTGTGGCGTCTTGGACTGGGTTGCGATCGGCGCCGTGGCCATCGCCGAAGGCGTGATGCCGAAGCCGGCCAGCACGTTCACCTTGTCGTTCACAACCAGTTCCTGCGCCAGCCGGCGCGTGACGTCAGGCAGGCTGGTGTCATCCTTGACGATCAGCTCGACCTTCTTGCCGACAACCGTGTCGCCGTTTTGCGCCATATACAGGCGGGCGGCCGCTTCGATCTGTCGCCCGGTGGTGGCCTGCTGCCCGGTCATGGGCAGGATCAGCCCGATCTTGAACACGTTGTCTTGCGCCAGCGCCAGGCCGCCGGACGACAGCAGGGCGGCCGCAACGGCGGCGTGGATCATGGTTCTCTTGTGCATGAAAGTCTCCAAAAAATTCTGTTGCAGCTGGCTCGCTTGTCGCACGCGAGCCGGAATTGTGGGCTGCGCCTGGGGTGCGGGAAAGCCCCGCACCGCTCTAGCAGTTATCTGATTTTGACATGGCCGGCGACCGGATATTGCACGAACGTCATTACGTGGCCGGCGACTCAGCCAGCCTGCGGATCAGCCCGGCGCCGGGCATGCGGTCGCGGTGCCGCCCCTGCAGCGCTTCGCGCAGGTTGCGCTGCGCCATGCGCGAATGCTCGCGCATCAGGGCTTCCGCTCGTGAGCCCTCGCGCCGCTCGATGGCATCCAGCACCTGCCGATGCTGGTCTTGCGCCACCATCAGCATATCGCGCGCCCGCGGCGAATTGGCCTGGACCAGGACAAAGCCCGACGGCGACGCAAACGGCAGACTGACAACCCGTTCCAGTTCGCGCGCAATGACTGCACTGCCCGCCATCTCGCTGAGCAGGTTGTGGAACATCTGATTCAAGGTGACGTAGCTGAGAAAATCTTCATCGTCGAGCGCCGGCCGGGCAAGAACGGCGTCAATCCGGTCGAGGCTGTCGTGCGCCTGGCGCAACGCTTGCGCGGTGGCCCCCCGCTCGGCAGCCAGGCGTGCGGAAAGGCCTTCGACCGTACCGCGCAATTCGATCGCGTCAGACACGTCGCGCTCCGTGAACGTGCGCACGGCATAGCCCCCGCCGGCCAACGCCTCCAACAGCCCTTCCTGCTCCAGGCGCATCAGTGCGGCGCGGATCGGCGTGCGGGAAACGCCGAGCTTTTCGACCAACGTCAACTCGGCGATGCGGGCGCCGCCGGGCAGTTCACCGGCAAGGATCATCTCGCGCAGACGCAACTGCGCCTTGACCGCCTGCGACGCACCGGCCTCGCGCGCGTCGACGGTCATAGCAGGGTCAGCAGGATTCGTCATCATCCCTGGATTGTATACATTGACTAGAAACTAAAACCATATGTTAATCCTTTAGAGTTATTTTATTGTGAACAATATTGAGACTTTGATAGAATTATCTGAATATTCAAGAAAACTTGAATACATGGAATGTGAGATTGGAGATAATCCAGTCCCCTTCTCCTTGAGGAAACACCCGACATGTTCCCGAAAAACACTTGGTACGTTGCCTGCACGCCGACCGAGATTGACGACAAACCGCTGGGCCGGCAGATCTGCGGCGAGAAGATCGTCTTCTACCGTGGGGCCGACGAGAAGGTTGCGGCGCTGGAAGATTTCTGTCCGCACCGCGGCGCCCAGCTTTCCCTGGGCCAGGTCTGCGAAGGCAAGCTGGTCTGCGGCTACCACGGGCTGGTGATGGGCTGCGACGGCAAGACCGTTTCCATGCCGGGCCAGCGGGTGCAGGGGTTTCCCGCCATCCGAAGCTATCCCGTGGTGGAACGCCATGGCTTTATCTGGGTCTGGCCCGGCGACCCGGCCCTGGCCGATGCGGACAGGATTCACCGTCTCGAGTGGGCCGACAACCCCGACTGGGCCTACGCCGGTGGCCTGTATCACATAGCCTGCGACTACCGCTTGATGATCGACAACCTGATGGACCTGACGCACGAGACCTACGTGCACACGACCAGCATCGGCCAGAAAGAGATCGACCAGACCCCAGTGACCACCCGCACCGAAGGCGACACGGTGGTGACCAGCCGCTTCATGGAGAACGTGATGCCCCCGCCCTTCTGGCGGGCCAACCTGCGCGGCAACAACCTGGCCGACGATGTGCCGGTGGATCGCTGGCAGGTCTGCCGCTTCTCACCGCCCAGCCACATCATGATCGAGGTAGGCGTGGCCCATGCTGGAAAGGGCGGATACGGCGCTGACCCGAAACACAAGGTCCACGCCGTCGTGGTGGACTTCCTCACACCTGAGACGGAAACGTCAATGTGGTACTTCTGGGGCATGGCGCGCAACCTCAACCCCAGGGACCGCGCCCTGACAGCGCAGATCCGCGATGGCCAGGCGAAGGTCTTCGCCGAGGACACGGCGGTGCTGGAAGCCCAGCAGCGCAACCTGTCCCAGTACCCGCAACGCAAGCTCTTGATGCTCAACGTCGACGCCGGCGGTGTGCAGTCGCGACGCATCCTGGGCCGCCTCGTCGCGCAGGAGCAGCCACCGCGCGTGTCCTAACATACGCGCTGCGACACCCATGACCACAAGGAAACAGGCATGACTCATCTACCCGCCCGTTACGACCACGTTGGCAGCTTTCTGCGTCCCAAGTATCTGCTGGAGGCGCGCGAACAGAAGGCCCGCGGCGACATCACCCCCGAGCAACTGCGCACCGTCGAAGACCGGGCCATCTCCGAGATCGTGAAGTTCCAGGAAGATGTAGGGCTCAAGAGCATCACCGATGGAGAGTTCCGTCGCACCTACTTCCACATCGATTTCCTCGAGCAGATCGGTGGCGTCAAGACCGATATCCCCGTCACCATCAGGAAGCCCGATGGCAGCGAGGAACTCGCACCGCCGGTCATGCGGGTAACGGGCAAGGTTCGCCACATCAAGGACATCCAGCGTGCCGATTTCGAGTACCTGCGCAGTCAGGTCAGCGCCGGCCACACGCCCAAGGTCTGCATCCCCTCGCCCACCATGCTGCACTTTCGCGGCGGCCGCGCGGGCATCAGCAAGGAGGCCTATCCGGAACTCGATCCCGCGTTTTACGACGATGTCGCCACGGCCTACGGCGATGAGCTGCGCTCGCTGGCGGCGGCCGGCTGCACCTATGTGCAGATGGACGACACCAACATGGCCTACCTGTGCGACGAGAAGATGCGCGAAGCGGCCCGCCAGCGCGGCGATGATCCGAACGAGCTGCCGCACCGCTATGCGAGATTCATCAACAAGGTGGTGGCCCAGAAGCCCGCCGGCATGTTGCTGGCCATGCACCTGTGCCGAGGCAACTTCAAGAGCACGCACGCGGCGGCCGGCAACTATGAGCCGGTAGCCGAAGCCCTGCTCAAGGAAATGGACCTGGACGCGTACTTCATGGAGTACGACGACGACCGTTCCGGCGATTTCCGTCCGCTGCGCTTCCTGCCCAAGGGCAAGACAGTGGTGCTGGGCCTGGTCACGACCAAGTTCGGCCAGATGGAGAGCAAGGACGACCTGAAGCGCCGGATCGACGAGGCCGCGAAATACGCGCCGCTGGACCAGCTCGCGCTGTCACCGCAGTGCGGCTTTTCCAGCACCGTCCACGGCAACAATATTGCGGTGGAAGCGCAGCGCAACAAGTTGCGGCTGGTGGTGGAGACGGCGCAGGAAATGTGGGGCGACACCTGACAGTCGCGGCATAGGCCTGCTTGCCGGTCCGAAGCCGGATAATCGGATTCATGGCAATGATCCTGGTGATAGACGACGACCCGGTCCAGCGGCTGCTGGCACGCGGCGTCCTGGAGAAAGCGGGCCACCATGTCGCCGAAGCGGCCGACGGACTTCGCGGCCTCGAGGTGGCGCGCCAATCCGTGCCCGACCTGATCGTCTGCGACGTCCTGATGCCGGGGCTGAATGGTTACCAGCTTGTCGCAGCGCTGCGCCACGAGGCCGACCTCTCCACGATCCCTGTCGTCATGCTGACCTCGCTGGCCGAACGCTCGCATGTGCGCATCGGCATGACGGCGGGTGCCGACGATTACATCGCCAAGCCGTTCAGCGCGTCCGACCTTCAGGAATCCGTCGCCGCCGTGCTGGCCAAAAGAAAAATGCAGCGTGACAGCTACGTCGGCGCCGTCAAGGACAAGCTGATTGCGGCACTCGACGAGCAGAAGCAGTCGCTGGCCTTAACGTACGAGCTGCGGCTGGCCAGGGAACTCAACGATCGCTGGTCGCGCGAAGGCGACCGCAACGCGGAACTCGTCTACGAGGATGCAACGGTGCTGGTGGTCGACCTGTTTGCTTCCATCATGGGCCCGCTGGCCTCACGTGAGGACGCTGCCCGCACCGTTCGGCATGCCTACCAGGCGGCCCGCGACTGCCTGTACCTGTTCGACGCGCGCCACGTGCTGCCGTTCGGCGGCG
This sequence comes from Burkholderiales bacterium, assembly GCA_025361305.1. Taxonomy (GTDB): domain Bacteria; phylum Pseudomonadota; class Gammaproteobacteria; order Burkholderiales; family Burkholderiaceae_C; genus Ramlibacter. The sequence continues at coordinate 13,878 of JANYAN010000168.1, read as the reverse complement.
ACCTGCTCGCCGTCTTTGCCGACGTCACGGACCAGCCTGCCAACGCCGGCAGGACCCGGCTGCTGGCTCTTCGTTCGGCGGCCGGCCTGCAGCAGGCCATCCGGGGCGCAATCGAAACGGCAAGCAGCGTAGGCGCTGGCCGCCGGGCGGGCCTGCCGGCCATTGCCGTCGCATTGCACAGCGGCCCGGTGACGCTGCTTCATGTCAGCGACCCGTTGCACGGCGACGAGGGCTCGATCCTGGCGACGGGCGAGACAGTCCAGATCGCACTGCGACTGCGCGAGTATGCAGGCGCCAACGGCTGGCCGGTCGCCAGCACAAGCGCCGTCATGGCCAGCCTGCCAGCACCCGGTGTCACCACCGGGCGGACAGCAGTGGTGACCCCAGGCGCTGGCCGTGCGCCCATCACGGCGGTCGAGGTGCTGGCACCCGGCTGAAGCCCCCGACAGGAGGCTGACGATGCACAGGCTTTCCCGACGTCACGTGGTAGTCGCTGCAGGGGGTGGCGCAATCTGCGGCCTTGGCGCCTGGCCTGCCCGCGCCGAGACGATCAGGATGCAATCGTGGCCGCTGGCGACGCCGCGCCGCACCGGTATTCACGATCTTGCGCCGGCGCCCGATGGTGGCGTCTGGTTCACCGCGCAGATCAGCGGCCACTTGGGCTGGTTCGATCCGCGCAGCGGCCGAACCGAGCTTGTCGCGTTGGGCTCAGGCTCTGCCCCGCATGGCGTGATTCAGGGTCCGGACAAGGCTGCATGGATCACCGACGGCGGGCAAAACGCCATTGTGCGGGTGGGGTGGCCCGATCGCTCGGTGCACGCCTTCCCGCTGCCCACTGGCGCCAGCTATGCCAACCTCAACACCGCGACATTCGACGCCGAAGGCGATCTGTGGTTCACCGGCCAGGCGGGGGTGGTCGGAAAGCTCGCCGTGAAAACCGGCCAGGTTACGGTGCGCGACGCGCCGCGCGGGCATGGCCCCTACGGCATCTGCACCACGCCCACTGGCGACGTATGGTGGTGTTCGCTCGCCGGTTCCTTCATTGCGCGGATCGACCGGCGAACCGGTGAATCCACCGTCGTCGAGCCATCGACGCGCAACCAGGGCGCTCGCAGGGTGTGGGGCGACAGCAAGGGTCGCCTCTGGGTCAGCGAATGGAACAGCGGCAACCTGTCGGTGCACGACCCGGCCGACCCGAGCTGGCGCACCTGGAAGCTGCCGGGTTCGAGCCCGCGCACCTACGCCGTCTATGTGGACGAGCGCGACACGGTGTGGGTCAGTGATTGGGGCGGCAATGCCGTCTTCAGCTTCGACGCCCGCACCGAGAAATTCGCGCGCTTCGCCCTCGCGCGTGAAAGCGCTGGCGTGCGCCAGATTCTGGGCCGTGCCGGCGAAGTCTGGCTACCCGAGAGCGGCACCGAACACATCAGTGTCATCCGTACCGCCTGAGAGCCACGCGGGCACTTACAGCTGTACGCGCGAACCCAGTTCGATCACGCTGTTGTGAGGCAGCCTGAAGTAGTCCGCCACCCGGCCGGCGTTACGCGACATCGCACCGAAGAGATTCTGCCGCCACGAGGCCAGCGGCCTGCGCGGTGATGTGATCACCGTTTCACGGCTGAGAAAGAACGAGGTGGAGAAGGGTTCGACCGCCAGGCCATACTGGCCGCACAGTTCCAGGGCCGCCGGGATGTCCGGCTGGTCCATGAAACCGAAATTCACGGCGACGCGCCAGAAGCCGGCCCCGACTTCTTCCACATCGACCCGGCGCCCGGCGCCCACCGTCGGCTCCTCGTGAAATCGCACCGTGAGCACGATGTTGCGCTGGTGCAGTACGCAGTTGTGCTTCATGTTGTGCAGCAGCGCCTGCGGCACGGCATCGGGCTCGGCCGACAGGAATATGGCCGTGCGCGGCACCCGCACCAGCGTTGCATCGTGCGCCAGGCCCGCGACGAACTCGGCCAGCTGTAACTGGTCGCCGCGCAGGGCGTCGAGCAGCAGTTCGCGCCCGCGTGACCAGGTCAGCATCACCACCAGGATGCAGCTGGCCAGGACCAGCGGGAACCAGCCGCCCTCCACGATCTTGGCCGAGCACGACACCAGCAGCAGCGCGTCCAGGAGCACGAAGAAGGCGGTGGCGCCGATCGAAACCCAGGCCGGATAGCCCCAGGCGCGGCGCACCACGAAATAGGTCAGCACCGTGGTGATCAGCATGGTGCCGGTAACGGCGATGCCGTAGGCCGAAGCCATCGCCGACGAATTGCCGAATCCGATACAGGCCAGCGTCACTGCCAGCAGCAGCATCCAGTTCACGACCGGCACATAGATCTGGCCGCGCTCCTGCGCCGACGTGTGGATGATCTGCATGCGTGGCAGGAAACCAAGCTGGATCGCCTGCTGCGTGAGCGAATAGGCACCCGAGATCACGGCTTGCGAGGCAATGATGGTGGCCGCCGTGGCGATCGCCACGGCCGGCAACAACATGGCGGCGGGGAACATCAGGTAGAACGGGTTGGCAATCGCCGCGGGCTCGCGCAACAGCAGTGCCCCCTGGCCCAGATAGTTCAACGCCAGGGAAGGAAGCACCAGGCCGGTCCAGGCGATGCGGATCGGGCGCTTCCCAAAATGCCCCATGTCGGCATACAGCGCCTCGGCGCCGGTAACGGCCAGCACCACTGCGCCAATGGCCAGGAACAGGCCCCAGCCGCGGCCAGCCAGGAAGCCCCAGGCATGGCGCGGGTCCAGCGCCTGCAGGATGGCCGGTGCCTGCGAGATCTGGGAGGCGCCGACCCACGCCAGTGTCAGGAACCACAGCACGATGACAGGCCCGAACCAGCGCCCCATCGTTGCAGTTCCCCGGCTTTGCACCAGGAACAGGCCCACGAGAATACCGACGGACACGGGCAACACCCAGGGCTGCAGTGCCGGCGTGGCGACTTCGAGCCCCTCCACCGCGCTGAGCACCGAGATCGCCGGCGTCAGCACACTGTCGCCGTAGAACAGGCAGGCGCCAAACGTGCCCAGAAGCAGCAGGCGCCGGCGCAACACGGGCTGTCCCGCCACGGTCTGGGACGCCAGCGCGAGCAGCGCCATGATGCCACCCTCGCCACGGTTGCTGGCGCGCAGCACCAGCACCACATACTTGAGCGTGACGACCAGCATCAACATCCAGAACACCACTGAAGCGGCTCCCAGGATGGTCTCGTGGTTGAGGGGCACACCGGTGGCCTTGCCGAAGATTTCCTTGATGGTGTACAGCGGACTGGTGCCAATATCTCCGTACACCACGCCCAGCGCCGCCAGCGTCAGCGCGGCCGTTCCCTGCTTGTGCACCGACGTTTCTGCCGCTTGCGTTTCCATGAGAAGCCTCTTTGTTCGATTCGAGGCCTCATTTGTCGCGCGGCGCGCATAAAAATCGCATAAACGGCCGGCATGGTCTGCCCGGTGCGCTATTCGTCGGCTAGCCGGTAGCCCAGGCCCAATTCGGTCAGCAGGTAGCGTGGCTGGGCAGGGTCGGCTTCGATTTTCGCGCGCAGATGACCCATGTAGATGCGCAGGTACTGCAGCTGATCGACCTGGTCGCTACCCCAGACGTCGGCCAGCAGTTGCCGATGCGTGACCACCTTGCCGGGCACCTGCGCCAGGCGTTCGAAAAGGCGGAACTCGATCGGCGTCAGGTGCAGGGCCACACCGTCGCGCTGCAGCTGGTGCGCTTCGCGGTCCAGCACCAATGCTCCCACGCGCAGCAGGGGCAGCTGCACCGGCCCCGTGGCGGCGCGACGCAACATGGCGCGCACCCGCGCCAGAAGCTCACCGACGCTGAAGGGTTTGGTCAGGTAGTCGTCGGCTCCAGCGTCCAGGGCCGCGATCTTCTGCGCCTCCTGGGTGCGGGCCGAAAGCACCAGGATGGGGCCGCTCCACACCGAACGCACCTGGGCGATCAAGTCGACACCATCCATGTCGGGCAGACCCAGATCGACGACCAGCAATTGGGGCGGCCGCGCCAGGGCCGCCAGCGCCTCACCGGCCGTCGCCACGCTGCTTGGCAGCAAGCCACTGGCGCTCAGGCTCGCTGCGACGAACTGCGCGATCGACGCGTCGTCCTCGACGATGAGCACCCGCGGCGCATCACTCATCGGGCGGCTCCGTGCTCGGGCCCGCGGGCAGGTCGATCCGAAACTCGGCGCCGTGCTCGAGGCGGCGCGCCTCGATGAGCCCGCCGTGCGCCAGAACGATGGTGCGGCAGATGGACAGGCCCAGGCCCGACGCGCCGGAATCGGCACGGCTGCCCTCGCCCTGCCGGTAGCGCTCGAAGAACTGCGCGGGGTCGCCCGCAGGCAGTCCGGGCCCGTCGTCGTTGACGGCAACGAAGATGCCGTCACGGCTGCGCCCGGCCTGAATCGTGACCCGCGTGCCGGGGCCACCAAGGCGCACTGCGTTGTCCACCAGGTTGGCGAAAACCTGGGCCAGCAGCCCAGCCTCGGCCTGGATGGGTGGCAGACCGGACGCGACCCGCAACTGGATCTGTGCCTCGGGCCAGCGCCGCCGCATTCGGCCAAGCACGGCGCCAAGGATCTCCTCGACCGATTCCCACTGGGTCCGCAGCTCCCAGCGTGGCTGCGACAGCCGGGCCATTTGCAGGATATTGTCGGCCATGAGGCTCATGTCGCGCGCCTCGTTCTCCAGGTTTGCCAGCAGCCGCTCCCGCTGCGCGACGGGCATGGCAGCGCCCTGCTCGCGCAAGGCACTGGCGCTACCGACGATGCCGGTCAATGGCGTTCGCAGGTCATGCGAGAGCGAAGCCAGCAAGGTATTTCGCGTAGCCTCTGCATGTGCGCTGTCGCGTGCCCTGCGCGCGGATGCAGCGGCCCTCTCGCGTTCGACCGACAAGCCGATCTGGTTCACCAGCGCCTGCCAGTGCTGCAGCGTCTCGGCCAACGGGGGAAGGTCGCGATCCAGCAGAACCTGCACAGCGCCGGTGGGCGTGCGCCGACTGAAGGGGCAGCACCACAGGCGCAGGTCGGGCCAGTCCGGGCAGCCCCGGCCGAGCGGACGCCGGTTGTCAATGGCCCACTCCACAGGCTTGATCTGGAATTGCGCCGCCGGGTCGCTGCTGTGAGCCTGCAACGCGCCACTGTCTTCCTCGCGCACGAAAACGGCGCAGGGCCGCTGCAGCTGGACGGCGAGCCATGCGGCTGCGCTCTGCGCCACTGCCGCAGCACCTTCGCCACCCGCGAGCACTTCACCGAGTTCGTGCAGTTGCAACGCCTGGCGCTCGCGCTGCTCAGCCAGCGCGCGCCCTTCGCGAAGGCGGGCGATCAGGTCGCCCAGGCTGAGCGAAAGCGCCAGCAGCACCGCAAGCGTCCACCAATACTCTGCGCCATCCACTTGGAAGGTGTAGCGCGGTGGCACGAAGAAGAAATTCAGCGCTGTGACGCACGCCAGTGACATGCACACGCCGGCCCATCGGTCCAGCAGCACGGCCGCCGCGCCCACCGCCACCAGATAGACCATGGCCAGCGCGGCCACCGACATGCGGGCATCGAGCCACCACGCAGCCGCCGTGGCAGCAAGTGTCATCATCGTCACCCACGACAGCTGGGCTCCGGCGCCGCGGCCACGCGCTTTGGAGGCCGGATGAGAATGATCCATGCGCGCATCGTAATGCGCACGATGGGAGCCTGTGGCTTTTCATCAATCTGCCACGGTGTGCATCTGATGCCTGACAACACCATGCAGGTGAGCGGATGGCGGCATGGTGCCGAGCACCCCCACGACGGCAACAATGATGGCGCCAAGGCTTATCTCAAGAATGACGTTGCGCCAAAGGGTGTGGAGCGCCGTATCCCTCGCCCGCGCTGCGCCCATGCGCATCGTGGGCACGAGTTGCAGACGATTGAAGGCCGCGATCACGAGGATCAGCGAAAACAGAGCCAACTTGGCAGCCACAAGCTGTCCATAGAACGTACCGGCCACCGCTGCCCAGCTCCCAACCAGGAGCCAGCCGTTGATCAGGCCCGTCACAAGAAGTGTGGCAACGGCCACTACCCCCAGCCTGGAAAACCTCCGGGTTGCGGTCACAGCGACGATGTCCCAGGCTTGAGTCGGCTGAGTCCGGGTGCGGCTGAGAACGAACAACAGTGGCACCAACGCACCCAACCAGACACCGGCACCCAGAAGATGCAGTGCGTCCGAGGCGAGGTGAAGAGGCCGCAGGGATATTTCGGTACCGACGGCATGACCCGTCCACGCAAGGCCGGCAAGAAGTGCAGCTGCAATCAACGCACCGCCTGCGCCCAGCGGGTGACCGGTGGAAGGCCCGTTGCCACGCCGCGCCAGAACGATCGCCAGCAGCACGATCAGCGCGCAACGCAGCGTCCATGCGTAGCCGAAGGCGGTCTGGGCCAGGACAGTACGCAGCACTCCCAAGTCCGGCAATTGCCCGGACGGCCCGCCGCTCATGGTCGTGGCTACCAGGGCGAGCCAGATCAGCCAGGTCAGGAACGCAACCGACAGGCCCCACCACGCGGCCGACCCAAGGCACCTGCCAAGCTGGTAGCGGACCGCCGCCGTCCACTCCCTCCCGTGAGGACCGGGGGCTACAAGGAATTGAAACGCGAATACTCCCGCGGTTATCACTGTCGCACCCACGTGGATCGAACGCACGACGGCCATCATGTCCAAGACGGCCCCCGTGCGCGGCGGCTTCTAAGGCTCGACGTGAAAGACATAGTCTCCCTGCGTCACGTGAGAGTCGGTGGACACCACCCGCCACACGACCGTGTAGTCGCCCGGGGCGAGCGTCGCGACCGAGACGCGCAACAATTGCACATTGGCGCCGTCCACCCGCGCATCGCCCTTGTCCACGCGCCGGCCCCGGGCATCGATCACTTTCACCGTACTGAACGCGGATTCAATTTCCTGGGTAAACCAGAGCCTCAGTTCGGTAGGTGCAGAGCGCACCGCGGCTCCGACACGCGGCTCGGCGTGGTCCAGAAATGCGTGAGCGTGCGCTGGCACCGACAGAACCGCCGCAAGCAGGAAACCAATTGCACGCGCCCAGTCCATCATCGATGCTCCAGCAGGGGCCGCCCGATGGTGCGGGGGAAGATGTCGTCGAGGAAGAAGTGCAATTGCGCCAGCAGGCCCACGCCGTGGCCGCTTCGGCGGTTGATCGGCACGACCGCTTCAACACCCAACTGGACGAAGCGACCGGCCCAGACAACACCAGGGTTTACCGTTCCGGTCATCGACCGGTCAGTGACGCGGTTCAGCGGCCTTTGCAGGGTGAACTCGACCAGCGGAATCATTCTGTCAAGTGGTGCCGACAACCCCAGGTCTTTGACAAAGGACTGGAGGTACGGCAGGCTGTACTCGATCGCGAGGCCCAGCTGCAAGACATTGGGATGCTGCTCGGCGCTTTTGACTGCGGTGCCGGTGTCGGGGTCGACGGAGGTGGCCGTGGTGCTGGCGCGACGGGGCATTGCCACGCCCAGCGATCCGGTCAGTGCGAGCGGCCTGAGAAACGATGCGCTACTGGGCAGATCGCCGAACCCTTTCCCGAAGAACAGCGTCGGGGTCACCGTACTGAAGGAGTCCGCGCCGACCGACTTGCTACCGGTGCCGCCGACTCCCCAGCCCAGACCGACAGAGACCAGGGCTTCGCGCGCCTCGTCCCGATAGAACTGGTACTTGAAGCCAACTTCCAAATTGCCGAACCCTTGGACCGCGGGCAGACCGTCCGGCGACGAGCGCTGATGCTCCAGCCCTAACGAAATGCCGAAATCGGGCGTGATCCGCTTGGAGAACTCGCCTGAGATGGATCTCTCGCGGCTGGACGGCTCGTCGCCGGAGGCATCGGTGCGTGTCAAGGAGACTGTCGGCAGAGACAATTCATCGGAAACGAAGGGATCGTCTGTAGCAAGGGTGGCCGGAAAGAAGCGCTTTCCCACCACACCATGGGCCTGGCCCGTTGCGGGCAAAGCCGCAATTGCAAGAGCGGTCAGGGCGCCCATCAGAGCGCGTGAACCAGTGAAAATATTCATGAAGAGATCAATCACGCAGGCCAGCGCGTGCAGCAACTGGCATTGAATGTTTGCGGCCTGGGAGGCATGGCCTGCCCCGGCGCGGCGAAGCCCTGAAGAGGGGTCGAAGGCTCAGGCGATCGCCGGCGGCCCGTGCTGGAGTTGGGCAACCCACGAGGCACACGCGTCACGGTCGGACCGGCAGGTTGTCGCGGACTTGAGGTAGCTGACAGGCTGGTCCGGTCGGTGCAACGGCGGCAGGTCGGCAAGAAGGGCCAACGCGCCCAATCCGGTCAATGCGCAGTGGTCACCTGCGTGTTGGCGGGTGGGTTCCTCGCCGGAGATCGGCTGCTGTGCGACACCGTAGACGCTGCAGATGTCGGCCACAGGCACGCTCTGCCCTCGGGCCGCTCCAGTGGCCAGCATCGGCATGGCTGACTTGAGAAGCAGCGCGCAAACAGCGGCCCACAGCCAGACGCGCGAGGACCATGAGCGGGAATTCATGGGGGAGATTATCCGCGCTTCAGTCCTCTTCCGCCGTATTGCCAAACCACCAGCCGCGGTCCAGAAACACCCAGGTGAGTTTGGACACCGCATGGAACGGCCGCGTCGGCCCTGAGGCGGCGCGCACCGGGTGGCCATGCGCCATTTCCAGTGTCACGGATTTCGCGGCGTCAGGCGCGTCGGCTTTGTTCCGGCAAGACCAGTTTCGGCCGTCCTTGACATCGCAGCCGGTGAACTTGCCCGATGGTTCGGTCGAACCCACGATCCAGAAGAACACCTCGCCATGGACCTTGAGCGCACGGAAGCGGTAGCGGTCGCCCGCAACCATCTGTCCGGTGCAGTGGGTGCCCTGCCAGGCACCCTGTTCGCACCGGGCCGTGTAGATCGTCCGCTCACCCTGCATGGTGATGGAATCGGAAGTCCAGGCGACGACTGCGACCAGTACAACCAGTCCGAACACGAACCATCGCACCTTGGCAACCACCGCCTTGAAATTGACATCGTGAAGCGTGTGCATGCTATCGAACTGCCCCTTGAAAGGATGTCTGCGGATTGTCGCGTATATCGGGGCCATGGATCGATGCCGGGCACCGGGATTCCGGAAGGACCACCCCCCAATACACGAGTCGCGGTCGTTTGCTCTGGTCGGCGGTCGTCATTTGCATCGACCCCGACGCCGCCGACTCGCGGGGTAAATTCTCTGACGCGTACGCCACGTACAGCGCCCCCCGCTGCGCAACATCGCGCTGGTCGATCCAGGGGCTGAAGATGGCCTTGCCTTCTTCAAACACGAGTGGGTTCGAGCCGGAAAACGCGGCAATGGTCCCGGCTTCAAATTGCGGCCCGACCACGTACCTGAGCGAACAGGATGTGGTCCGCTGCCAGTCGGCCAGCGCCCGGGTCGCCAATTGGCGACCCGGATAGAACTTGTCGCCCCGACCCTGCCAACCGGACTCATTGACCTCCACCAGGTTCTGCAGGACGGGCGCCAGCAGCACCCCATGCAATGCGCAAGCGATTGCGAGAAATTGCCGCGGCGTCACCACGCTGCGGGGCGCCAGCCAAGCGGCCAGACCAAGGCAGCAGTACTGCAGCGTCTGCATGCCCCAGTGATTTTGCAACTGCGTGCCGGCCAATCCAAAGACGAGCACCATTGCGATCGGCCCCACGCTGAGCGCCCTCACCCATGCCATCTTCTGAACGTCGCCCACGCTTCGATGTGCGTCAGCGGCCAGGGGCAAAACGCCAGCCGGACGCATGAACGCCATGCAGATCAGCATCCCGGCCAGTGCTGGCCAGAACAGCCTCAGTTGCTGCAATGTGAATCCGAGCAACGCGCCTTGGTCGGTTGGTGACCACGAAGTTGGCAGTTGTGTGCTCGCATACTGCAAGGGGGCAAAGTGGTGGCTGGCCAGCCAGAACAGATGCGGCGCAAAGAGCAGGCTGCCCAGCAAGGCCGCACGGAATAATCCTCGTCGGTGCAGCGGGTCTGCAAGGTACCCGCCCCGGGCCAGGGCGATCATGATGACGACGATCGGAACAGCCGCCTGATATTTGGCCAGCATCGCCGCGCCTGCCAGGGCGCCGGCAAGCAACCAATACCTTTCGTCGCGCTCCTGGGTCGCGCTGACGACGGCCCACGCCAGCAGGGCGCACAGCAGGACCAGGACCGAGTTGTGGTTGTAAAGGTCTGCACGCCAGGTCAGCGTCAAGTGCAAGCCCCACAACACGATCGCCAATTGAGCGGTACGGCGGGGAACCAGTCGAAGTGCCAGGGCATACGTGGCAACTGCCGTGCCAACGAGGCAAAGCCAGCCAAGGACGTTCGTGAGCCACCAGTGATGACCCAGGACGGCCGCCGCTGCGACCGCCAGCCAGGTTGTAAGCGGCGGATGCTTGTAGTAACCCCACTCGAGGCTGTGCATCCAGACCGTTTGCTCTACGTTGTCGCCTCTGAGCGCCGTGTGTGTGTGCACGGCAACCAACAGCCAGAGAGTGCCGATGGTGACCGCAAAAGCCAGGGCGCCATGCCGCAGCAACAGGTGCCAGCCGCGATAACGCCAGCCGACGGCACTGACGGCAAACGGTGCCGCATCGAATGAGTCTGGCCGCGGCCGGCCGAAATCCGGGGAAGCAAGTGCGGCCGGCGCCGCCGTTTCGGGCTGTGTGTGAACCGTCATGTCTTGGCAGAGCTGCCCGTGAGGACCGGCAACTTGCTGGCGGTCGTACTGCTCCCCGAACTTTGTTGTACTTATCTCGTACAGGAAATGTAAACAGATTGTAAATATTGTGCAATAGGGTAAGCCCTTGGACGGATTCAGGCTGGGCCATCTTGTAAACCAGCCGCCCGGATCAACTCACGCGTGTAGCGGGTACCCGGCCGTTCGAACAGCGCCTGCGCATCGGCCTGTTCGACCACGGCTCCGTCCTTCATCACCATGATCCTGTGGGACATGGCACGTATGACCGCCAGATCGTGGCTGATGAGAACGTAGCTGGTGCCGTGCGACTGCTGCAGCCGGGTCAGCAGCACAAGCACCTGCCGCTGCACCGTGGCGTCCAGGGCCGATGTCGGCTCATCCAGCACCAGCACTTCTGGACGAACGATCATCGCGCGCGCCACCGCGATGCGCTGGCGCTGGCCGCCGGAAAACTCATGCGGGTAGCGACCCAGCAGGCCCGGCACCATTTCCTGCGTCAGTCCGGTTTCGGCCAGCATTGCGACAACGGCCTCGCGCCGCGCGGCCGCGCTCAGCTGCGGCTGATGGACTTCGAGCCCCTCGCCGACAATCTGTTCCACCGTGCGGCGCGGGCTGAGCGATGCAAAAGGGTCCTGGAACACAACCTGGATACGCTGGCGCAGCGCCACCAGCTCACGGCGCGAAGCGGTGTCCACGCGCTGCGGCCCCAGCAATACCTCGCCCCCCGCCAGCGGCTGCAGGGCGAGCAGCGCCATCGCCAGCGTGGTTTTGCCTGACCCTGATTCGCCGACAATGCCCAGCGTTTCGCCCCGCACCAACACCAGGTCGACGTCATCGACCGCCACAAAGACCCTGCGGCGAAGCCATCCCGCACGCACGCCGAATTCGACCCGCGCCTTGTGCGCCACCATCAGCGGCGGGGCATCGGCCGGCAGGGCCTGCACTTCTCGCACCGGCCGGCTATCCACCAGCCGGCGGGTGTAGGGATGCTTTGGGTGGGTCAGAACTTCGGCCGACGGCCCTGACTCGACCAGCGTCCCGCGCTCCATCACGCCGACCCGGTCGGTATAACGGCGCGCGAGATTCAGGTCGTGCGTGATGAACAGCATGGCCATCCCGAACTCGCGCTGCAGCTCGTCGAGCAACTCGAGCACCTGCGCCTGGATGGTCACGTCCAGCGCCGTGGTCGGCTCATCCGCGATCAGCAGGCTGGGCCGGCATGCCAGCGCCATCGCGATCATGGCGCGTTGCCGCTGCCCGCCAGACAGCTGGTGCGGGTAGGCCTGTGCCCGCCGCGCAGGCTCGGGGATGCCGGTGCGATCGAGCAACTCCACGGCACGCGACCAGGCTTGCGCGGGGCCGACCATTTCATGCGTCGTCAGCACCTCTGCCACCTGGTTGCCCACGGTGTACAGCGGGTTGAGCGAGGTCATCGGCTCCTGGAAGATCATCGCGACGCTCTTGCCCCGCACCGCGCGCATCTGTCTTTCGCTTCGTTCGAGAAGGTTGTCGCCATCGAGCCGGATGGCGCCCTCGCAGGTCGCGCCTTCGACCAGGCCCAGGACGGACAGCGCCGTGACCGACTTGCCCGATCCAGACTCACCCACCAGGCCGACCTTTTCTCCCTTGGCAATGTCCAGCGACAGGTCGTGCACGACCTTCGTCTCGCCGAAGCGGATCGACAGGTTCTCGATCGACAGCAAGAGGGGCATCGACGCACTCATGATTTGCGTGCGTCCCAGGCGTCGCGCAATGCGTCGCCAATGAAAGTCAACAGCAGCAGCGTGCCCACCAGCAGGATCATGGTAGGTACCGATAGCCACCATGCATCCAGGTTGTCCTTGCCCTGGCGCAGCAGATCGCCCAACGACGGCACCGAGGCAGGCAGGCCCAGCCCCAGGAAATCAAGGGCCGTCAGCTGAAGCAGGCCTTCGCTGAGCCGAAACGGCAGAAAGGTGATCACCGGCGTCAGCGAATTGGGCAGGATGTGACGCCACATGATCCGCACCTGCGACAGGCCCATGGCCCGCGCCCCTTTCGCAAATTCCAGGCCGCGGTTGCGCAGGAACTCCGCGCGCACGTAGTCAGCCAGCGAGATCCAGCTGAACAGCGCCAGCAGGCCGATCAGCAGCCACAGCGAAGGAGTGAAGATGGCCGCCAGGATGACCAGCAGGTAGAGCGAGGGCAGTGAATTCCAGATCTCGCTGATGCGCTGCAGGCCCAGGTCGGTCCAGCCGCCGAAGAAGCCCTGGACGGCGCCCGCCAGCACGCCCAGCACGGTTGTGAGCGCTGTCAGCGCGAAGGCGAAGAACAGGCCCAGGCCAAAGCCGTAGAGCAGCCGGGCAAATACATCGCGGCCGCGGTCGTCGGTGCCAAGCCAGTTGCGCGCCGAAGGCGGCGCCGGATGCGCGGCCTTCTCGGTGAAGTTGATGGTCGCGCCCGAATACCGGTTCGGGGCATGGATCACCCAGTTGCCCGCCTTGGCGAACTGTCGTTCGATCAGCGGATCGTGCCAGTCGGTTGCGGTGCGAAAGTTGCCGCCGAACTCGGTTTCGGGCGGGTTCGACAGGATGGGCAGGTACAGCGTGCCTTCGTAGCTTGCCAATAGAGGGTGTTCGTTGGAGATCAGCGGCGCCGCCAGCGTGAACGCAATCATCAGCAGCACGACACCCAGCGAAGCGTAGCCCAGGCGATTGCGCCTGAACCGCTGCCACGCCCGCCGGCCAGGGGAAAGCGATATCACCGCGCGCCCTCCCCGAACTGCACCCTCGGATCGACCAGCACGTACATCAGGTCGGCCCCGATCTTGAACACCAGGCCGATCAGGGTCAGGATGTACACAGAGGCCATAGCCACAGGGAAGTCGCGGCGCACGATCGACTCGTACGACAACAGCCCCAGGCCGTCGAGCGAGAACAGGGTTTCGATCAGGAGCGCGCCGGTGAAGAAGGCGGCCACCAGCGCCGAGGGCAGGCCCGTCACCACCGGCAGCATGGCGTTGCGAAAGATGTGCTTGAACAGCACCCGGCGTTGCGACAGCCCTTTGGCCCGGGCCACCAGGACGTATTGCTTGCGGATCTCTTCAATGAAGGTGTTCTTCACCAGCATGGTGAGCGTGGCCAAGCTGCCGATGGTCAGGCAGACCAGGG
>JANYAN010000100.1 GCA_025361305.1 Burkholderiales bacterium | reverse complement strand
AACGCCTTGGCCATGGCAACGTAGACCGCTGCCCCAAAGGCCAGCGCACCCGCGGCGATTTCCAGGGCCAGCGTGAATCCCTGGCCGGCCGTCGTACTGCGCGCGACAAGGGCGGCTGCAACGGGTGGCCCGGCGATCTGGCCGATACCGTACATGGCAGTCAACAGCCCCATGTAGGTGGCGGTCTGGGCGGGCTGCAACCGGCGCACTTCCTGCATGGCGAAGAACGTGATGGCCGTGAAGGGCACGCCCAGCAGCAGGCTGCCGAAAGCAAAGCCGGCCAAGGTGGGACTTACCACGCTGGCGACGACACCCAGGGCCTGCATCGCGTAGCAGCCCGCCAGCAGCAGGCGCCGGTCTCCGGAAACCCGAATTCGCGATGCCGACAACGCACCGGCAATGACCCCCAGGCCCAGCAGTGGCCAGAACAAGTCCAGCCATGGCGAGCCCGGCAGCGCCTGACGCGCGATGACCGGCAGAAAAGTGGCGGTGACGATGTAGCCGAAACCGGCCAAGCCGTAGGCCAGGGCCAGGCACGCAATTTCGGCGCCACTGCCCGCCGGGGGCAAGTCGGCCAAGGCGGCTGACACCCCGCCCGATTCGCTGATCCCACCCTGATTTTCCGGATCGAACGTCGACCAGACCGCTGCCGTAAGCACCGCCGCCAACGCGCCAAACGCCAGCCAGGCGATCGCGGCCGATCCGTGAAGTGCGACCAGACCACTGGCCGCCAGGCCGGTACCCAGGATGCCCACGCCCGGGCCGGTGTAGATCACGGCGCCCATCGCGGGCACGCCCAGCCGGGCCAGCTGCGCCAGACACCAGCCGGACGTGAAGACGAACACTACGGCGCTGGCGACCCCCGCGGCCAAGCGCAGTGCCGCCCAGGCCGCCGGCAGCTGCAACGCCATCGCGAGAGTGAGCACGCCGGTGGCGACCAGCCCGGCGCGCACCAGTCCCGGCGCCCGCAGCTGCGGCTGCCAGCCGAGCTTGCGCCAGAGCCACGGCTGGAAAGTGCATAGCAGGGCGCCGATGAGGTAGCCCAGGTAGTTGGCACTGGCCAGCCAGCCGGCGGCAGGCAGGTCGACAGTGCCATCGGCCAGCATCATCGGCAGGATCGGCGTGAAGGCGAAGCGGCCGATGCCCACGGCCACGGCGAGTGAAACCGTCCCCGCGACGACGACATGGAGGGGTTCGAGAGGCGGGCGGGTGTTTTGGGCCATGCGGGTTGCGGTGCAAGCCGGCCATCGTAGCCCAGCTGTTTGCGCAGACCCTTGTCGGCTGACCGGGGCGCCGCTACCATAGGCCGATGCCCCAACTCATCGCTTCCGTCGAAGGTATTCAGATCCGGCATGTCCACTTGCACAAGGACCGGACGACTCTGGGGCGCAAGCCGGGCAACGATATCGTGCTGGACAACATGACCGTGAGCGGCAATCACTGCGTGTTCGAGCTCAAAGGCCTGGCCGACGTGTTCGTGGAAGACCTGGGCAGCACCAACGGGACATTCGTCAACAACCAGAAGGTCAAGCGCCAACGACTTCATGATGGCGACTCGATTGCCATCGGCAAGTTTCGCATCCAGTTCGTATCGGCGTCGGTCGATTCCGGCTTCCTTGCGACGACGGCCATGAAACTCGAACCGGCGGCAAGCGCGGTGTCGCAGCACGCGACGTTCCGGGTCCTTAATGGCTCGTCGTCGGGTCTTGAAGTGCCGGTGGTCAAGGCCGTCACCACGTTCGGCAAGCCGGGTGTTTCCGTGGTCGCGGTCTCGCACCGGCGCAGCGGCTTTTTCGTGGCGCACCTGGACGGCCCTGAACAGCCAACCCTGAACGGCGCCGTCATAGGCGACGAGCCGGTATTGCTTGCCAGCAGCGACGTGCTCGAGCTGGCGGGCACCCGTATGCTGTTCCAGATCGGGCAGCAGTCACCCGGTGCGGCGTCAGCTTGAGCGCCGGCATGCATCACAATCCGGGCATGGCTTGGATCGGAAAACTGTTGGGAAAGAAGCCGGCCCTCGAGCCTGACAGCTCCGCGTCGCGGTTCGAGGATTCGGACAAGGATGAGGACCAGGCGTCGCGCAATGCGTCGCGCCGCGAAGTGATTCACATGGTCTTGCGCGATACGATGCGCAAGCACGGCATACCCTCGGACTGGATCGAGGACCGCGTCCTGTCGGTGGTCAACCGCGAAGGCGTCTCGGGCACCCATGTGCAGTTCATCGTGCGCGGCGGCGAGGAACGCCTGATGGCCTATGTCCATGCGTTCCAGGACAGTTTCCGGCGCGAGCTGATGCAGTTCGAGCCGCGCGCCATGGATTGGCTGCGTAGTCTGTCCTGGGAATTTCAGGGAGCGGCGCCCGGGCCGGGGGCCATGCCCGACCCGGCGTCCTGGTCTGGCGAAACGCCCACACAACCGGGTGAACTGGACGCGTCGCAAGCCCGTCCACGCCTGACCCAGTCCGAGCACGACGATCTGTCCAAGGACCTGGCGGCCCTGTTCGCCATCCGCGACGAGGCCCTTCGGCATGACGCAGGGACCGGGGCGTCAGACTTCCAGCCGACCCAGCCAGGCGTCAAGGACTCAACCGGCTGACTGAGTGTCCCCGACCGTCAGGCCGGGTGAAGGTCCGGCCGGAAATACTGCATCGCCAACGCGCCACGATTCTGCACAGCGCCAGCGGCGCAGTCTCTACAGACTTTCCATGATGACGTGGCGCGCGCCAACAAAATTTTGCAGGGCCTGTCGAAATTGCGCCGGGTTGCGCGTCATTGGGGTAGCGGCGCATGATGCTCCGCGACAACCGAGAAGGAGTTCGATATGCAATACATGCTGCTGATCTACAGTGAAGAGGCGGGCGCGCAGTCGGCCAGCCCCGCCGAAGTGGGCGAGATGATTGCGGCCTACGGCGCCTACAGCGAGGCGCTGCGCAAGGCCGGCGCAGTGGTTTCATCCGACCGGCTGCGCCCGACGGCAATGGCCACGACTGTTCGCCTGGCCAACGGCAAGACGGAGGTGCTCAATGGACCTTACGCCGAGACCCGGGAACAACTCGGGGGCTACTACCTGATCGATGTGCCCGACCTTGACGCCGCGTTATCGTGGGCCGCGCGCTGCCCCGGTGCCGCGCATGGCGCCATCGAGGTGCGGCCTGTCTGGACCATGTAGAGCGGATGGCACCTGACTTGCAGGCCACGCACGACACGGCGCGAGCCGTGGCACGGCGCAGCTACGGCAAGCTGGTCGCCTTCCTGGCGGCACGCACGCGCGATGTGGCCGGTGCCGAGGATTCGCTTTCAGAAGCCTTCGCCGCGGCACTGCAGACCTGGCCGCAGCGCGGCGTTCCGTCCAATCCGGAGGCGTGGTTGCTCACGGTGGCACGACGAAAGATGATCGACCAAGCGCGCCAGCGGCGCACTGGTGAGGAGGCGGCCGCGCACCTGATGCTGCTCGAAGAGCTGGCCGCGGCCGAAGAAGGCGACGCGGCGATTCCCGATGAGCGGCTGGCCCTGATGTTTGCCTGTGCCCATCCGGCGATCGACGCCGGTGTGCGCGCACCGCTGATCCTGCAGACGATACTGGGATTTGATGCCGCTGCAATCGCCTCGGCGTTTCTGGTCGCTCCTGCCACCATGGGCCAGCGTCTGGTGCGGGCCAAGAGCCGGATCCGGCAGGCCGGCATTCCATTGAGAGTTCCTGGCCAGGCCGATCTGCGGGAGCGCCTGGACGCCGTGCTCGAGGCGATCTACGCCGCGTACGCCGAGGGCTGGACCGACCCGGCGGGTACGCTGGCACGCCGCCGCAATCTCGCGCAGGAGGCAATCTGGCTGGGCCGACTGGTTGCTTCGCTGCTGCCCGAGGAACCCGAGGCCCTGAGTCTGCTGTCGCTGATGCTGCACACTCACGCGCGTCGCGGCGCCCGGCGCGACGCCACCGGCGCCTATGTTCCGCTGGCGCACCAGGATCCGGCGGCGTGGGATGCCCCGCTGATTGACGAGGCCGAGGCGCTGCTGCACCGCGCTGGCGCACTGCATGGCCTCGGACGCTACCAGCTCGAGGCGGCCGTGCAGTCGGCGCACGGCGTTCGACGCCGCACCGGCCGCTCGGACTGGGCCGCGATCGAGCGCCTGTACGACGCACTGCATACGCTCACGGGTTCCCCGGTGGTGGCGATCAACCGGGCCATTGCCGTGGCCGAAACCCGTGGACCGCAGGCTGGTCTGGATGCGCTCGATGCGCTTGCGAATGAGCCGCGACTGGCCGAGTACCAGCCGTACTGGGCCGCGCGGGCGGTGCTGCTGGCACGCACAGGCGCGACGCCGGCCGCCGATCTCGCCTACGAACGCGCGATCGGCCTGGAGCGCGACCCTGCGGTGCGGCAGTTTCTGCAGCACCAGCGCGGGCAACTGCATGCCTCCTGAACGATCACCGACAGACCTGCCGCACAGTTCTCGTGTCAAATGCGGCTATGAGGAGCCTTGCGGGCGCGCACGACGGAATCGAATCACGGTATGCCTGGGTCCGGCTGGCGGTGTCGCTGCTGCTGATGACCATTGGCGGCTCCGGCATGTATTCGGTCACTGTGGTGTTACCGCGGGTGCAGGCGGAATTTGGCGTGACGCGCGGCGACGCCTCTCTCGCATACACCCTCACCATGATCGGTTTTGGCATTGGTGGGATCGTGATGGGGCGCGCGGCCGACCGCTTTGGTGTTGTGTGGCCGGTGGCCGTCGGCGCGCTTGGACTGGGGGCCGGGTTTGTCACGGCGGGGTTGTCGGCAAGCATCTGGGGCTTCTGCGCGGCGCAAGGCCTGCTGATCGGGCTGATGGGTACGTCGGCGACCTTTGCGCCACTGGTGGCCGACACCACCCGGTGGTTCGACCGGCGGCGTGGCATGGCACTGGCGATCTGCATGAGCGGAAACTACACTGCCGGTGCGGTCTGGCCGCCTGTCATGCAGTACTTCATCGACAACGTCGGCTGGCGCCAGACCTACGTCGGCATGGGCCTGTTCTGCATGGCGTCGATGCTGCCGCTGGCCCTGTTCCTCAGGCGCCAGCCGCCAGCGCACGCCGTCGTGGTGGTGCCGGCGCATGACGCTGCGCCGACTGGATCTGCCCGGCCCCTCGGCCTGCGGATGGGGGCCATGCTGGCCCTGTTATGTGTCGCCGGAGTCTCCTGCTGCGTCGCCATGTCGATGCCGCAGGTGCACATCGTTGCCTATTGCGGAGATCTGGGGTTCGGCGCGGCGCGCGGCGCAGAGATGCTGTCCCTGATGCTGGGCATGGGCGTGGTGAGCCGGCTGCTGTCGGGGGCGATCTCCGACCGCATCGGGGGCCTGCGTACCCTGCTGCTGGGGTCGGTGTTGCAGGGAATCGCGCTGTTACTTTTCCTGCCGTTCGATGGCCTTGTGTCCCTGTACGTGGTGGCCGGCCTCTTCGGCCTGTTCCAGGGCGGCATCGTGCCGTCGTATGCGCTGATCGTGCGTGAATATTTCTCGCCAGGTCAGGTCGGCGGCGTCGTGGGCATGGTCTTGATGGCCACGCTGCTGGGCATGGCGCTGGGCGGCTGGATGTCAGGCGCCGTGTTCGACCTGACAGGCTCCTACCGCGCGGCCTTCATCAACGGCATCGCGTGGAACCTGCTGAACCTGTCGATCGTGGGCTGGCTGCTCTACCGGGCCAGGGCCATCCCCGGCGCACTGCGCTGAGCCGCGCACGGCATCGGCATCGCGCGAACCGGGCTTGAGCCGTGCGCAGGCCGCGACAGCGACACAGCCGCCTTTGCGGTGAGGGTCAGGCGCGACGGCTGCAGTGCGTACACCAGCGCCTGGCCATTGGTGGGTGTCGTGAAACACTGGCCAGGCTCGAGCACGATGTCGCGCGGGTCGTTATCCAGCGTAATCCATAGCGCCCCTTCCTGGCAGGCAATTTCGAAGGCTGCGTTGCTGGGCACGCGGTGCACGGCACGGTGCGGCAATTGCAGTTCCGGGAATGAGCTGGATGGGTTCATGGTGGATGCTCCTTTGCATTCAGTATGGGAATGAATATACTGACGCTTCGCCAGTGACACAAACGCTGAATTGGAATTCATTGCATGCACCCAGAGAATGCGAAGACTGCACCGCTGCGGCCCCCGTCCGGTCGCGGCGAGCTGCCGCCCCTGGACCTGCTGCGCACCTTTGAGGCAGCGGCCAGGCACCTGAGCTTCACAGTGGCCGGTCAGGAGCTATTTCTCACCCAGTCGGCCGTGAGCCGGCAGATCCAGCAGGTGGAAGCCAGTGTGGGCGTTGCGCTGTTCGAGCGGCGCCACCGCGCTCTGGCACTCACCGAGCCCGGCCGGGTGATGCAGCGAGCTGTGGTCGAGTGCCTGGAGCGGCTGCGTGACGCGACGGCCCGGGCGCGTGGCATCCAGGCGCTGCGCCAGGTGTCCATGACCTGTACCCCGGGCTTTGCCTCCCTGTGGTTGATCCCCCGGCTGGCTCGCTTCACCTCCAGCCACCCCGCTATCGGTGTACGGATATCGGCCACGACGGATCTGCTTGACCTGCAGCGCAGCCAGGTCGACCTGGCCGTTCGCTTCTGCCCCACCCGAGATGGTGCCGGGCCGCCCCTGTTCGAAGAGTTGGTGCTGCCCGTGTGCTCGCCCAAGCTGGCCGCCGATAGGGCATACCCACTCAAGAAACCGGCCGACCTGGCCCACCACACGCTGCTGGCGGTCGACATGCCCCAGGGCATGGCGGTGACAGTGGACTGGGAGCCATGGATCCAGGTGATGGGCCTGGGTGAACTGCGGATGAAGAACACGATGCGGTTTACCCAGTACGCCGACGCGATTGCCGCGGCGGTGGCTGGTCAGGGCGTGGCCATCGGGCGTATGCCATTGTTGGCGCAGCTGATGCAGGACAAGCGGCTGGTTGCTCCCTTCAGCGGCGGCGCGGCTTCGCGGCGGGGTTACTACGTCGTGATGGGCGTGCGCGGCCAGCGCAATGCGGATGCGCTTGAGTTCGTCGCGTGGCTGCGCGCCGAGGCGCAGGCGGAGCGCACGGTATAGTCGGCCGGCGATGCTCGACGATGCACAGACAAACCGACGCCGGCTGCTGCAACTGGCCGGCGCGGGCGCGGCAGCGATGTGGCTCCCGCACGGCGCCGGCAGCCAGCCGCGTTTTGCAGGCAATCCGTTTTCGCTCGGCGTGGCCAGCGGGTCGCCTACCCACGAATCAGTCGTGCTGTGGACGCGACTGCTCGCACCCGACAACCTTGAATCACTGGGGAGGCAGTCCGTCGAGGTGCGGTGGGAACTGGCCCATGACGAAAAGTTCGCTCGCATCGCTGGCCGGGGGCAGGCGCAGGCGGTCGTTGAACTCGCGCACAGTGTCCACGTCGAGGTGTCCGGCCTGGAACCCGATCGCTGGTATTTCTATCGTTTCATGGCCGGCCAGGCCGTAAGTCCGACGGGCCGTACCCGCACCTTTCCTGCGCCCGACGCACCGGCGCGCAGGCTGCGGCTGGCCTATGCGTCCTG